>JBFGHG010000119.1:0-7550 GCA_041578395.1 Acidobacteriota bacterium | reverse complement strand
TCTCACGGCGTGAGCCTGCTGACGCGTCCGGGGGCACTCGGCAGGAGCGGGTTCGCATTGCTCGAGGTCAAGGGGGAGGCGCTGGCCGCCGCCCGGCGGGACACGCTCGACTGGGTGGAGCGGCTCAACGGAGACCCGCGGGTGCTGTACGCCGAGCCCAACTATCTCTATCAGCCCTTCCGCGTCCCCAACGACGAGTTCTTCCCCCTGCAGTGGCACTACGCCGCCATGAAGCTGCCCCAGGCCTGGGACATCACCCGGGGAAGCGCCGACGTGGTGGTGGCGGTGATCGACTCGGGGGCCAAGTTCGACCATCCCGACCTGGGTCCGCGGCTGACCGGGGGGCAGTTCGACTTCATCGGCGACGCGCTCAACGCCCTGGACGGTGACGGCATGGACGCGGACGCCGACGATCCGGGGGACGACCCGGCACGGCTCACCAGCAGCTACCACGGGACTCACGTGGCGGGGACGGTGGGAGCGGCCAGCGATAACAGCGGGGGCGTGGCGGGGGTCAACTGGGTCTCGCCCTTGATGACGCTGCGCGTGCTGGGCGCCCAGGGAGGCACCAGCTTCGACATCGCCCAGTCCGTGCTCTACGCCGCCGGGCTGGCCAACGCCTCGCAGCAGATTCCGGCCCGGGCGGCCGACGTGATCAACATGAGCCTGGGCGGGTTCAGCCGCAGCCAGACCCTGGCCGACGCCGTGGCGGCCGCCCAGGGGCAGGGCGCCGTGGTGGTGGCCGCCGCCGGCAACGAGAACACCGACCGCATGGCCTTTCCGGCCAGCTTCGACGGCGTGGTTTCGGTGGGGGCGACCGATCTGACCGGCGGCCGGGCCTCCTACTCCAACTTCGGCCCGCGCATCGACGTCGTGGCCACGGGCGGGGACGTCGGCGACGACCTCAACGGGGACGGCTTCGGGGACGGCGTCCTGAGCACCCTCTGGCGCCAGGCGGACGACCAGCCGCTCTTTCAGTTTTACGAAGGCACCTCGATGGCCTCGCCGCACGTGGCCGGAATCGCCTCGCTGATGCTCTCGGTCAATCCGGCCCTGAGTCCGGTGCAGGTCCGCCAGCTGCTGCGCGACACCGCCGTGGACCTGGGCGATCCGGGCGAGGACGACGTCTTCGGGGCGGGGCTGGCCGACCCGGTGGCCGCGCTGGTGGCGGCCGGAGGTCAGGCACCCGCCGAGCCGCTGCTGGCTCTGTCGGTGTCCAACCTCGACTTCGGGTTCACCAACACCCAGTTCAACGTGGTGGTGAGCAACGCCGGAGGGGGCCAGCTGCAGGTGCAGGAGCCGGCGGTGGAGACCGACGCCGGAGGCGGGTGGCTGACGGCAGTGCTGAGCCTGAACACGCTCTTCGTGCAGGTCGATCGGCAGGGCCTGGCCGACGGGGCCTACACGGGACGCGTGCGGCTGGACTCCAACGGCGGGGACGCCATGCTGGAAGTCCGCATGGACGTGGGCACTGCACCGGTCCCCGACCCGGGAGAGCTGTTCGTGCTGGCCCTGGACCCCTTCACCCTGGAGACGGAGCTGTCGACGTCGACCAACGCCCAGGCCGGCTTCCGCTATCGCCTGGTCCCGCTGCCGGCGGGCGGCTACCTGATCGCCGCCGGCACGGACAGCGACTCGGATGGCTTCATCTGCGACGAGGGAGAGTTCTGCGGCCTGTTCCCGGTCTCCAACGAACCGCTGCCGGTCGAGGTCCGGGGAGACGCGGTGTCGTCGGGGATCGACTTCACGGTCCGAGAGCCGCAGCTGCCGGGGGCGTCGGCGGCGCCGGAGATTCCGGCGGAGGGATTTCGGATCGGGCCGCGCCGCTGACGCCGTGCCAACGCTTGCCAACACTTTGTGGCCGCCAAACCTTGACGGGCCGGCCTTCGTACTCCTCTACTGGGAGGCAAGGTGAGAGTCCGACTGAATCATCGGCGGCTGCGCGAGGAGCTGGCTCGCAGCCGGCTCAGCCAGAACCACTGGGCGCGCCGGCTGGGTCTGGACAAGGGGCACTTCTCGCAGCTGGTCAACGGCAAGCGCCCCCACCCGGCAGCCGGCACCCGCCGCAAGCTGCTCGAGGGCCTGGGCCTGCGCTTCGACGACCTGTTCACCATCGAACGGGACGCGCCTGCGACGCCCGCACCGCCCGCGACCCGCTCCCGGGCCCGGTTGCGGCCTCGGCCGGCGGGCACCGACTTTTCCCGACCGGGACTGCCTCGCCTGCAAGGAGAAAGCCCCATGAACGGCATGCTGGCCGACTTGAAACTGGCCTGGCGCACCCTCTCCCGCTCGCCTCTCTTCAGCGTCGTGACCATTCTGGTGCTGGCGCTGGGGGTGGGAGCCAACTCGGCGATCTTCAGCGTGGTCAAAGGGGTGGTGCTCGACCCGCTTCCCTATCCGGAAAGCGACCGGCTGGTGGTGGTCTGGGAAAACGACCGCCACCGGGGGACGCAGCGCGAAGGCGCCTCGATCCCCGACTTCCTCGACTTCCGCGAGCGCGCCCGGCTGTTCCAGCAGCTGGCGGCCCGGCAGCTCGTCAACCGCACCCTGACCGGCCGCTCGGAACCGCTGCGGCTGGTCGGCTCCAAAGTGACGGCCAACTTCCTGCCGGCGCTGGGCGTCACCCCCGTCCTGGGCCGCCACTTCACGGAGGAGGACGAAACCCCGGGGCGCGACCGCGTGCTGCTGCTGCACCACGCCCTGTGGCAGTCGGCCTTCGGAGGCGACCCCGGCGTGGTGGGTCAGAGCGTCGTCCTGGACGGCGAGCCGCACACGATCGTGGGGGTGATGCCGCCGGCGGCGCGGATGCCGACCAGCGGGGAGCAGCTGTGGGTCCCCTACGCGATCACCGAGGACGAAATGATCCGCGGCCGGCACAACCTGCTGGTGGTGGGCCGGCTGCTGCCAGGCGTGCCGCTGGCCCGCGCGCAGGAAGAGATGACGGCGATCATGGCCGCCCTGGAACAGGAATACCCCGAGGACAACCAGGCCCGGGGGGCCTTCGTGGCGCCCCTGCACCCCGAGGTGGTGGGCAACGTCCGGCCCGCCCTGCTGCTGATCCTGGGGGCGGTGGCCTGCGTGCTGCTGATCGTGTGCGTCAACATCGCCAACCTGCTGCTGTCCCGCGGCGCCGCACGCCAGGCCGAGATCGCCCTGCGGCGCGCGCTGGGTGCCAGCCGTACCCGCATCGTCCGGCAGATGATGACCGAGAGTTTCGTGCTCACGGTAGCCGGTTTCGCCTGCGGCCTGGCACTGGCGTGGGCCGGCACGCGCCTGCTGCTGCAGTTCGTCCCCTCCAGCCTGCCGCGCCTGGACAACGTCGCGCTGGATGGCCCGGTAACGCTGTTCACGCTGGGCCTGTCGCTGCTCACCTGGCTGGTCTTCGGTCTGGTGCCGGCGGTGCGCGCCTCCGGCTCCGACGTCCAGCAGACCCTCAAGGAGGGAGGCCGCGGCGCCAGTGAGGGATCGGCGCGGCAGCGGCTCAAGAAGACGCTGGTGGTGGCCGAGGTGGCGCTGGCCGTGGTGCTGGTGATCGGGGCGGGACTCGTGCTGCGCAGCTTCTGGGGCCTGAGCCGGGTCGACCCGGGCCTGGAACCGGTCAACGCGCTGTCGCTGGACTTGGAGCTGCCGGGGGCCAAGTACCCGGCCCCGGAGGACTGGCCCTTCCTGGTCTGGCCGCGCGTCACGCAGCTGCAGGACCGTTTGATCGAGGAAGTGGAGGCTTTGCCGGGCGTGCGTGCGGCCGCCGTCGGGTTGAGCAATCCGTTGTCCGGCGCCTGGACCACCCGCACCCGGGTGGTGGGCAAACCGATTCCCGAGCAGTCCGGGCGGGACGAAGCCTACTTCCAGCCGGTCAGCGAGAACTACTTCCAGGCCTGCGGGATTCCACTGCGGAAGGGCCGTTTCTTCACCCGCGCGGACGACGACGCCCACCCGCTGGTGGCCATCGTCAACGAGGCCTTCGCCGCCTTCTATTTCGGCGAGGACGAGCCGTTGGGAGAGCGCATCCTGATCTACGGCCGGGAGCGGGAGATCGTGGGCGTGGTGGGGGACGTCCGCTTCCGCGGCCTGGGGCAGGAGAGCTATCCGGCCATGTACCTGCCCTTCCGCCAGAACCCGATGGGCTCGCTGAGCCTGGTCTACCGTTCCGAGACCGACCCGGCGGGGCTGCTGGCAGCCGTCAAGAGCCTGATCTGGCGGATCGACCCCGACCTGGCGGTGTTCAACGTGGCGCCGCTGGACGAGGCGCTGTCCGCTTCGCTGGGACGCCAGCGCTTCACCATGGTCATGCTGCTCTGTTTCGCCTTCTCCGCCCTGCTCCTCTCGGCGGTGGGCGTGTACGGCGTGATCAGCTACCTGGTGGCGCAGCGCCGCCACGAGATCGGCATCCGCATGGCGCTGGGCGCCAGCCGCGGAGAGGTGTTCCGGCTGGTGGTCGGAGCCGGGATGATCCTGGTCGCGATCGGCGTGGGCGTGGGCCTGGCCACGGCGCTGGGGTCGGCCGGACTCGTCGCCAGCCTGCTGTACGGGATCAGCAGCCGCGATCCTCTCACCTTCGCCGCAGTGCCGCTGCTGCTGGCACTGGTCGCCTTCCTCGCCTGTTACCTGCCCGCCCGGCGGGCCAGCCGGGCCGACCCGATGTCGGCCCTGCGCTACGAGTGACCGGCCGCCCGTACAGCAGCCGGCGTTTGATCTCCCGGCGCCGGCGGTCGTATTCGGGCTCGAGCCGCCGGAGCCGGAACTCCACCTCCAGCCAGCGGACCGGGTCGGAGGTGCGCGTGAACTCCGCCTCGAGGCGGCGGCGCTCCTCCCGTTCCTCGGCGTCCAGGGCCTGCAAAGCGGCCAGGGAAGCGTCGGGGCGGTGCCCGGTCAATGACGATCGGCCACTCATGCGTGCTTACCTCGCGGCCATGCCCACGGCTCCGTCGTGGATGGGGAGGCCTCCGACTTCGCCCAACGGCCGCAGGGAGCCGTCCGGGAGGATGGCAAAGATGCTGATGGTCCCCGATCCCGCGTTGACGTTGTACAGATAGCGGCCGTCGGCGCTGACCGCCAGGTCGACCGGGGCCGAACCCGTGGCGGCGCTGTGGCCGTCGGCGTCCAGCAGCTCGAGGCGCCCTTCGCGTCCGACGCGGTAGCCGGTGATGCTGTCGCTGGCGTTGTTGGTGACGTAGGCGAAGAGCCCGTTGGGCGTGGCCGCGATCCAGCAGCTGGCCGTCTGCAGGTTGTCCACCGAGGGGCTCACCACGGCCAGGCCCGCGTCGGGCATCAGGTCGTAGGAGCTGACCGCGCTGGCGTTGGCCGTCCCCACCTCCTGCCTGCCGAAGGCCTCGGCCACCAGCAGCCGGTCGCGCTGGTCCAGCACGAACCCGAAGGGAGTGGTCCCCTGGGAGGGGACGATGAGAGCGTCCTCGGAGAGCCGGCCGTCCGGAAGGGGGCCGCGGTCGGGGGCGAAAGGTCTGGGCGCGACTCGAGTCGCGGGGTCCTGGTTGCGGGCCGCGGGCGCGAATTGGGCCAGGGTCGCGGCCATCAGGACCAGCAGGCCCAGGATCAGGGATTTCCGGAGAGTGCCGGGGGCGGCGGCAGGGGTGCGCAATTCCATTGTCGTTGCCTCCTCGAGGTATCGGAGAATCGGTTGGCGGGAATCCTTTTGGGGGGTCAGGCTGCGAGATCGAACGGTCGTCCGCGGAAAGGTTTCACCGCATTGTCACCACTGGGCAGGGTCGGGATGACGCCCTGCTTTCCCTACAGTGGCCGTCGGCCTCCAAAGGGGTGAGACCTGGGACGGGCATTCTTGCCCGTCATTCCGAACGGGCCTGGAAGGCGGGGCCACTCAATCCAGCGGGATGTCGCCCAAAAAGGGCTTCCAGACGTGGCCTTCGGTCGTCTCCACGGTGTGGATCAGCTGGCGCATCTCGTCCAGCACCGGCACGTTCTCCCGCTGGTAGACCTCGCCCTGCAGCAGCTCCAGGATCTGCAGGCGGTAGTCGGGGTGTTCCACGAAGTGGGTGAACAGGTGCATCAGCTTGTAGTAGACGCGGATGAACTCGTACCAGACCTCCACGCCGGAGCGCAGCGTCCGCTCGTACCCCTCGAGGGCCGAGTCGGCGCCGTTGCCGCCACCCAAGGCCTGGACGATCGCTTCGGCGGCGAACTTGGCGCCCGTGCAGGCGACGCTCACCCCCGAGGAGAAAATGGGATCCACGAAACGGGCGGCGTCGCCCACCAGCAGGAACCCGTCACCGGCGAAACGGTCCATGCAGTAGCTGTAATCGGCCTCGGAGCGGAACTCGCTGACCGGCACCGCGGCAGCCATGGCCCGCTGCAGATCGGGGTTGCGCGCGGCCAGTTCCGCGAACCACTCCTCGAGGCGGCCCTTCGACTCCCGAAAGACTTCCTTTTCGGCCACCACCCCCACCGAGGTGATCTTTTCGGTGATGGGGATCTGCCAGGCCCAGCCCCGGCGCACCGGCAGGAAGTAGATGTGGATGAAATCGGCCGTCTCCCCCTGCCCCCGGCGCACCCCGTCGAACCAGGCGTGGACGGCGAACTGGTTGAAGAGGGGGTCGTGGCGCCGCAGCTTCAGCTGGTGGCCCAGCAGAGAGCTGCGCCCGCTGGCGTCCACCACGAACCGGCAGGAGATCTCCTGCGGGCGGCCCTGCACCGAACAGCGGACGCCCGAGGCGCGGCCCCCGTCGAAGAGGACCTCCCGTACCGCGGCGCCCTCGGCCACCTCCGAGCCGGCGGCGCGGGCGTGCTCGAAGAGCAGGCGGTCGAACTTGGCGCGGTCTACGTGGTAGGTGTAGTCCTGCTCCACGCCCCGCTGGGGGAACTCCCGGAACCAGAGCGAGAACTCCCGCCCGGGCAGGTTGGAGTGCCAGGCGGCGCCGTACTTGTGGACGAAGCCCGCCTCTTCCATGGTGTCCAGAAAACCGATCTCGCGGAAGACCCGGGTGGTGGAGGGGACCAGCGACTCGCCCACGTGCGGCCGGGGGTGAACGGCCTTTTCGAGAATCAGGTTGTCGACGCCAGCTTGCGAGAGGTACGTCCCCAGCACCGAACCGGCAGGCCCCCCGCCCACGATCACGACCTCCGCCGAAGTCTTCATCGGGGTCGAGAATATCACGCCCCCGCCGGCTACCCGAGCGGCTCCCGACCTCCGCGGATCAGCGCTCGAGCTGCTGCAGCACGTGGCGGATACGGCGGGCGTCCTTCTTGTCCAGACACGGGACGGCGGTGGACGACTGGCCGCGCGTCTCGATTCGGACCTGGTCCCAGAGCAGGCCGGAGCGGTAGTCGAAGCCGGCCACCTTTTCCCAGGGGATCTCCTCGTCGCGCTGGCTGAGCCGGAAGGCGCCGGGGGTGCTCACCACGATTTTCTCGCGGGTCAGCGCGATCGTCTGCGGCAAGAAGCGTCCCCGCTGCAGGAGGGTCGGGAGCAGGGAGGCCTGCACGGCGAAGGGTTCGAACTCCAGCCGCAGGGCTTTTTCGAACTCGAAGCCGCACCAGCGGCACTTGCGGACCTCGGCGGCGCAGCGGCTCCCGCAGTC
>JBFGHG010000118.1:0-7565 GCA_041578395.1 Acidobacteriota bacterium | reverse complement strand
GCCGGTAGCAGGGGGTCGTCAGCAGGCCCGCCTCCGAGCCGACGATTCGCCCGCCCGTGTTCAGCAGCATGAAGTTTCCCGTGCCGTACGTGTTTTTGGCCTCTCCCGGCGAGAAGCAGGCCTGCCCCACGGTGGCGGCTTGCTGGTCCCCCAGAATGCCGGTGACGGGCACTTCGGCCCCCAGCGGGCCGTCGCCGCGGGTGACCCCGAAGCCGTCCGGGTCGGAGGAGGGACGGATCTCCGGAAGCAGTTCGCGCGGGATTTCGAAGATCTCCAGCAGCTCCCGGTCCCAGTCCAGCGTCTTCAGGTCCATCAGCATGGTGCGGCTGGCGTTGGTGACGTCGGTCAGATGGCAGCCGCCGTCCGGTCCCCCCGTCAGGTTCCAGAGCACCCAGCTGTCGATCGTCCCCAGCAGCACCTGGCCGCGGCCCGCCGCCTCGCGCAGTCCCTCCACGTGCTCCAGCATCCAGGCCATCTTGGGAGCGGAGAAGTAGGTGGCCGCGGGCAGTCCGGTCCTGCCCCGGATCAGAGGCTCGAGGCCCTGCTCCCGCAGCCGGGCGACGTGGCCGTCGGTGCGGGTGTCCTGCCAGACGATGGCGTTGTGCCAGGGCCGGCCCGTGCACGGGTCCCAGGCCACGGTGGTCTCGCGCTGATTGGTGATCCCCAGCGCTTTGAGCCGGCCGCCCTCGAGCCCGGCGCTGGACAGGGCCCCCCCGATGCTGGCCTCCACCCGCCGGACGATCTCCGCCGGATCGTGTTCCACCCACCCCGGCCGTGGCAGGATCTGCTCGTGTTCGAGCTGGTGGCGGGCAACCTCCCGCCCCTCCTCGTCGAACACCATGAACCGAGTACTGGTCGTCCCCTGATCCAAGGCTCCTAGCAAAGACATGGGGGCAATTGTGAATGCTGAACGGCCAGCGGGCAATGATGAATGTGCAACGACGGAGGCGGAACGGGGCCGGATCTCGCCGGCCGATATCTCAGCCTGTGCCGGCCTTGCGTTCGAAGGGGACGATGACTCCGGTGGACTCGCGGTGGCGGGTGCGCTGCAGCTTGTTGCGGTACATCTCCTGGTCGGCCCGGATCAGCAGCTGGTCCAGCCGGCGCCCGTCGTCGGGGAAGCAGGCCGCCCCGATGCTGATGCCCACCTGAATCTGCTTGGCACCCTCCAGGCTGATGGCGTGCCCGTCGACGGCCTCCTGGATCTTGCGGAGGATGCGGTCGGCAGCGGCGCGGTCCACGCCCGGGAGGATGCCGATGAACTCGTCGCCGGCGTAGCGCACGCAGGTGTCCGACTTGCGCAGCTGGTTGCGCAGGACGTGCGCGATTTCGATCAGGGCGCGGTCGCCGGTCTTGTGGCCCCATTCGTCGTTGATCACCTTGAAGTGGTCCAGGTCCATCATGACGAAAGTCAGGGGATAGCCGGCCCGCTCCGCCCGCAGCAGCTCCTGCTCGGAGAAGACCTGGAAGTAGCGGAGGTTGGGCAGGCCCGTGAGCAGGTCGGTGTAGGCGTCCTCCTTGGTCTCCTCGAAGACGATGGCGTTGCTGATGGCGGTGGCGGCGTGCTGGGCGATGTTCTCCAGCAGCCGCAGGTCGTTGGGACGAAATCCATCCCGGTTCACGGAGTAGAGGGTGATGACTCCCACCACGTCCCGGTCCAACACCAGGGGGGCCGCCAGGCAGCTGGCGAGCGTCTTGCGCAGTTCCGGCTCGTTGCGGAAATCGGGCGCCGGGGAAACGTTCAACAGGGGCCGGTGATTGGCCGCCACCCAGCCGGTGACTCCTTCGCCCAGCCGCAGCCGGACCGTTTCCAGCTGGTCGGCTCCCTGGCCCGAGGCGTGGTAGGGCCGCAGCTCCTGGTTGTTGGAGTTGACCAGGTAGATTCCGCAGGCGTCGTAGGGAATCAGCTGCCGCATCTTGCTGGCCAGCAGCGTGAGCGTCTCGGAGACGTTGAGCAGGCGCCCCACCGCGCGGGAGATCTCGTGGATGGCCTGCACCTCTCGATGGGCCGAAGCGATGTCGTGGAAGACCGTCTTGCTGAGCGATTCGGGGGCGGTGCTCGCCGGTTCGACCGCTCGGGGAGCCGGCGCCGGGGACGCGGGCGTGACGACTTCCGAGGCCATCTCCTCCAGCCGGTCGATATTGTCGATCAGCAGCTCGACGACCTGGGGATCGTAGGCCTTGCCCGCTTCCGACTTGATGTATTCCAGGGCGGCCTCGCGGCTCAACTGCTCCCGGTAGGGCCGGTCGGAGCGGAGCGCGTCGTAGCAGTCGATGATGGAGAGGATGCGGGCTCCCAGCGGAATCTGCTCCCCTTCCAGGCCCGAGGGGTAGCCGGTGCCGTCCCACTTCTCGTGATGGTAGCGCACGAAGGGGATGACCGGGTACGGGAAGGGGACCGACGACAGGATGTCCGCCCCGACCGAGGCATGCGCCTTCATGGTCTCCATCTCGGCGTCGGTCAGCGAGCCGGGTTTGTTGAGGATGTAGTCCGGCGTGGCCAGTTTTCCGATGTCGTGCAGCAGGGCGGCGGCGCGCAACCCGGCGAGTTCGCGTTCGTTGCGGATTCCGCAAAGCTCCGCCAGCCCCAGCACCATGGCCTGCACCCGGTAGAGGTGGCCGTGGGTAACCTGGTCCTTGGCGTCCACCGCCATGGCGAGAGCCTCGATGGTGGAGTGGTACAGTTCGTTGACCTCTTCCAGGTGCCGCTGCGCCTCGTCGATGCGGGTGAGGTTCATCTTGTAGGCGTAGTAGATGACGAAGGCTGTCGGCAGCGCGATTCCCAGCGCCAGCGGCGCGGTCTGCTGGAAGTTCAGGAAGATCACCACGGCGGTGGCCGATTCGGCGAAGTTGCTCAGAGTCGAGGACAGGAAGCCCCCGGTCCAGACCTCCCGCAGGGAGCGTCCGGTGGCCAGGGAAATCGCCACCGCCACCGCGCCCGTGTTGCTCAGGGAGTAGAGGATCGCGCACGCCGCCAGCGTCATCAGGACCCAGGTGACCGGGTGTTCCGCTCCGGGATCCAGGGGAGCCGGGGTTCCCTGCAGCAGGTAGAAGAGGTGCCCCGTGGTATAGGCGAACAGGGGGAGTTGAAAGATGTTGAACAGGACCTTGTAGGCTTTCTTGAAGAAGTTCCGGTTCCGCCACACGCTGACCAGAGCCTCCACCATCGAGATCAGTGCGGCCTCCGCGGGACCGAAGGCCAGGATCGAGGTGAAGACGAAGATGGTGGCGATCGTGACGAAGACGGTGTCTTTCCTGCGTTTGCAGCCCTGGGGGAAGTAGATGGGAAAGAGGCTGGAAAGGGTGGTCAGCAGCACGAAGACCAGCAGCCGGCTGCTGTAGAGGTCGGCCTCCAGCAGCGCCACGAGCACGGTGGCCGCCCCTGCCCCCACGATCGAGTAGGCGAAGACGCGGGCTTTCCACTCCGACGACGTAGTCGCTTCAGTCAAATCCTTCGGCCTCCCGCCCGGCTTCACGGCCGTGGCGCGAGCTCCCGCCCGCTTGCACTCCCTCTCCCGACTCCCCCGGAACTGCTCCGGGATACGAGATCGGATTTTTTCTCTGTCTTCAGCCCGCCGCCCGGCTCGACCTGACCGGCGCCAGCTCGACCACCTGCCCCGAGGAGACGGCCCGGTTCCGTTTCGTCTTGTTCTCGTACATGCGCTTGTCGGCAATCACGATCAACTCTTCCAGGCGGTTGCCGTCGTCCGGGAAAGTCGCCGCGCCCAGACTCACGCCCATCTGGATTTCCCGTCCGTCGCTCAGCTGAATGGGGTGCTGGTCGATGGCGTCCTGGAGTTTGCGCAGGACCGTCCGGCTGGCGGTGCTGTCGGCACCCGGCAGGATGCCGATGAACTCGTCGCCGCCGTAGCGGATGCAGGTGTCGGACTTGCGCATCTGGTTGCGCAGCACGTGCGAGATTTCGATCAGCACCCGGTCGCCCGTCTTGTGGCCCAGGGTGTCGTTGACTTCCTTGAAGTGATCGAGGTCCATCATCACCAGCGTCACCGGATAGGTGCTGTTTCGCGCCCGCCGCAGTTCCTGTTCGGCGAAGACGTCGAAGTACCGGAGATTGGGCAGCCCCGTCAGCAGGTCGGTGTAGGCGTCTTCCTTCGTCTCGTCGTAAATCACGGCGTTGCTGATGGCCGTGGCCGCGTGTGGCGCCAGGTTCTCCATCATCCGCAGGTGGTTGGGACGAAACCCGTTGGAGGCCGTCGCGTAGAGCGAAATCACGCCCACCACGTTCTTGTCCAGGATCAGGGGAACCGCCATGCAGCTCCCGAAGCGTTGCCGCAGCGGGGGTCGCTCCTTGAAATCGGGCTCCGGCGACACGTTGGACAGCGAGCGGTGGTTGGCGGCCACCCATCCGGCCACCCCTTCTCCGACCCGCACTTCCAGGCCGTTCAGCTCGTCGGCCGCCCTCCCGGAGGCGTGGTAGGCGCTCAGCGACTGCTGGTTGGAGTCCATCAGATACACGGCGCAGGCCTCGTGGGGAACCAGATCGCTCATCTTGTCGCTGAGCAGGCTCAGCGTCTCGGAGACGTTCAGCAGCCGGCCCACTGCCTGCGAAATCTCGTGCAGGGCCTGCACCTCGCGGTGCGCGGAGGCGATGTCGTGAAACACGGTGTTGGCGATGCCGCTGGCCGTGCGTTTTCCGGGGGTCTGCCAGGTGGGCAGCTCGCGAGTGCTGGTCTGGCCCATCTCGCTGGCCACGGCGGCCGCTTCCGCTTCCAGTTCGTCGATGTGGGCCACGAAATTCTCCACCACCACGGGGTCGTAGGACTTGCCGGCTTCCGAGGCGATGAATTCGAGGGCGGCCTCGCGGCTCAGGCTGGCGCGGTAAGGCCGATCGGAGCGCAGCGCGTCGTAGCAGTCGATGATGCTCAGGATGCGGGCGCCCAGCGGGATCTCCGTTCCCGCGAGTCCTTTGGGATAGCCGCTGCCGTCCCATTTCTCGTGGTGATGGAGCACGAAGGGCACGACCGGGTAGGGGAAGGGGATCGACGAGAGGATGCCGGCCCCCACCGTGGCGTGGGTCTTCATGGTCTCCATCTCGGCGTCCGTCAGGGGTCCCGGTTTGTTGAGGATGTAGTCGGGGGTGGCCAGCTTGCCGATGTCGTGCAGCAGGGCGGCCGCCTTCAGCCCGTTCAGGTCGCTCTCGTTCTGGACTCCGCAGTGGCGCGCCAGTCCGATGGTCATGGCCTGGACGCGGTAGATGTGGCCATGAGTCACCTGGTCCTTGGCGTCCACCGCCAGCGCCAGCGCCTCGATGGTGGCGTGGTACAGTTCGTTGACCTCGTCCACGTGGCTCTGGGCTTCGTGGATGCGCGCCAGGTTCATCTTGTAGGCGTAGTAGATCACCACCGCGGTGGGCATGGCGATCCCCAGCGCCAGCAGCGACGTCTCCCGGTAATTGAGAAACACCACCACCGCCGCGGAGGCTTCCGCCAGGTTGGTCAGCGCGGCCGAGCGAAAACTGTGCTGCCAGGTGTTGCGCAGCGAATTGCCCGTGAACAGCGAGATGGCCAGCGCGATGCCGCCCGCGTTGAACAGGAAGAAGAGGAAACTGGACACGCCCAGGCAGGCGAACAGCCAGGTCAGGTCTTGCGGGGCGCTCGGATCGAGGGGGACCTGCTCGGAGTAGGTCCAGTAGAAGAACCAGCCCACCAGGAAGATCGAGAGGGGCAGGTGGGCCAGGTTGAACAGGATCTTGTAGAAGTTGCGGATCGTGCGCCGCGACCGGCAGATCGTCACCGCCGCCTCCACCAGGGAGAGCACGGCGGCGATTTCGGGCCCGAAGACCAGCATCGAGGTGAACACGAAAACGCTGCTGATGGTCAGGATGACGCCCCGGTCCTTGCCCCGCACGCGCGGCATGTAGACGGGGAAGGCGGCGGCCAGGGCGATCAGGACTCCCATGACCACCCAGTGGAAGTCGAAATGGCGGACGGCGAAGACGAAGGAGTGCGTCAAGGCCGCGAAGCCGCAGCAGATCACGGACAGGATGTAGAGCTTGGCTTTGGTGCTGCTGCCATTCAACATCGTCCGCGCCCCTCCCGTGCGCTGTCCCGCCTCGCCCCGGAGAATCCTCCGTAGCCGAAGCGGGCATGTCGCGGATTGAACATCAGGCGCGAAGGCAGCAAGAGACGTGCCATTGCGGTTCAACCGGACGGGAGAGGGATTTTGGTGATCCGGATCACAAATCAGGGTCTCTGCGTTCCGGAATCAGGCCTTTCCGGCGAGCAAAACCGCCGACGCGGGCCCGGAAGCGTCAGAAAACCCCCGGTCGACCGTCAGAAAAATCACGCCATGGAGCCGGCGCTACCGTTTCGTCGCCAGGCGGCCCTTGCCGGAGTCGCGCAGCGTCACCAGCTCCTCGGGGAAGGGAGCGAAGTAGACCTGGTCCAGCAGGTAGTCGATCTGGAAGCGGAGCAGCCAGGACCTCAGCACGCTGCTGAGGGTGACGGCCGGGACCTGATGGGAGCGGTATTTCTCCAACAGTTCGAGGAAAAAGGCTTTTTCGGCTTTGCCCAGCTCTGACGAGACGTAGCCGAAGGCGTGCATCAGCACGTTGACGTGCGAGGTGAAACGGGGTGCCCGCGCCATCGCCCGGGAGAGGTGCTCGCGGTACTCGGTGAGCAGCTCCGCCAGGGGGCGCCGCTCCGGGTTGGCCACCAGGCGCCCCATCTCGCGCATTTCCTTCTGGTTGTACGCCATCAGCAGCAGTTTGTGGATGGTCTGAAAGCGCACCAGGCCCGCCCGGGAGGGGCGTGCCGCCAAGCCGCGAAAGCGGGCGAAAGTGAAGATCCTGCTCAGGAAGTGCTCCCGCAGCAGCAGGTTGGTCAGCCGTCCCTCGTCCTCGACGGCTGCGTGCGGAAAACGCTCCAGGACGGCCCGTCCGAAGACGCCCGCTCCGCGCCGGAAGGCGGGTGATTTTTCCTGTCCCGAGTAAAACTTGGCGTCCTTGATGGCGCAGGTGGGGGAAGCGCTCTTGAGCACGAAACCGTCGATCCCTTCGAGCGAGTCGAGGAACTCCTGCGAAAAGGCGCGCATCTTCCCGGTCAGGTCCCGTCCGGTGGCCGGCTGCAGCAGCCGCAGCTCGTCCTCCTGCCGTTTCTCGGAGACCAGCCGGATCGGCTTGCGGGGCGTGCCCAGCCCGATTTCCACCTCGGGGCAGACGAAGACGTACTCGGCGTGCGGCTGGAGCACCTCGAGGAAGCGGTCGTGCAGCTTTTCGCCGTTGAAGCGGCAGGCCTCGAAGCCGAGGCACTTGCTGACCACCACGCGGGGCCGGGGAGTGTCTGCAAGCTCAGTCGATCGGGTGGCCATGGCGAATCACTGGCGGAGAGGGAGGGATTCGAACCCTCGGTACAGTTCCCCGTACACACGCTTTCCAAGCGTGCTCCTTAAGCCACTCGGACACCTCTCCGCTGGTACGGAGGAGGTGGGATTCGAACCCACGTGCCCGGCTCATCACCGAGCAACCCGATTTCGAGTCGGGCCCGTTACGTCCACTTCGGTACTCCTCCGCAAACTCGAAACGTAGTATTACAGCGGTTGGAGCG
>JBFGHG010000117.1:0-7565 GCA_041578395.1 Acidobacteriota bacterium | reverse complement strand
GTCGATTCGCTCTACATGAACTACGTCCAGATGAGCACCGGCAGCGGCGGCTGGCCCCTGACCGTGTTCCTGACGCCCGGCATGGTCCCCTTCTTCGGAGGCACCTACTTCCCGCCCGACGACCGCCTGGGGCGGCCCGGCTTCCCCCGCGTCCTGGAGAGCGTGGCGGAGGCCTACCAGACCAAGAAGGAGGAACTGGAGCGGATGACGCCCTCGATCGTGGAACAGCTCTCCAAGGCCGTTCGCTTCGAGACTCCCGCCAGCGAGGTCAAAGTGGAGCTGCTGGAGGAGGCCGCCGCCAACCTGGCGCGCAACTTCGACTCCCGCTTCGGCGGTTTCGGCGGCGCTCCCAAGTTCCCCTCCGCCATGGCCCTGAGCTTTCTGCTGCGCCACCACGCGCGAAGCGGTGCCGCGCCGTCTCTGGAGATGGTCGAGAAGAGCCTGCGGGCCATGGCCGACGGCGGCATGTACGACCAGCTGGGCGGGGGTTTTCACCGCTACTCGGTCGACGACCAGTGGCTGGTCCCGCACTTCGAGAAGATGCTCTACGACAACGCCCTGCTGGCCCGCTGCTACCTGGAAGCGTTCCAGGCCACCGGGGACGGCTACTACCGGCGAGTGGCCGAGGAGACGCTGGAGTACGTCCGCCGCGACTTGACCGACCCGTCCGGCGGCTTCTACTCGGCCGAGGACGCCGACAGCGAGGGGGAAGAGGGGAAGTTCTACGTCTGGAGCCGGAGCCAAATCGAGTCGCTGCTGCCCGGGGAGGACGCCGAGCTGTTCTGCGAGTCGTACGGCGTCAGCGAAGGGGGAAACTTCGAAGGCCACAACATCCTGCATCGCCCCGTCGACGAGGCCGACCTCGCCCGCCGGTACTCGCTGGAGGAGTCCCAACTGCGGGAGCGGCTGGCCGGCGCCCGGCGGACGCTCTTCGAGGCGCGTGAGCAGCGGGTGCGGCCGGGGCTGGACGACAAGGTGCTCGCGTCCTGGAACGGCTGGATGCTGAGCGCGTTTTCGCTGGGTGCCCTGGTGCTGGATCGTGACGACTGGCGGGAGGCCGCCGAACGCAACGGCCGCTTCCTGGCCGAGTCGATGATGCACGAAGGCCGGCTGCACCGGACCTGGAAACAGGGGGAGGCCCGGCTGGCGGGCTACCTCGAGGACTACGCCGCGGTGGGAGAGGGTTTTCTGGGCCTGTACGAGCTGACCGGTGAGACGCGCTGGCTGGCCCTGGCCCGTGAGCTGGCCGGCACGCTGCTGGAGCAGTTCCGGGACCCGCAGCGCGGCGACTTCTACTTCACGGCCGCCGACCACGAAAAGCTGCTGGTGCGCCAGAAGGAGCACATGGACAACGCCACCCCCAGCGGCAACTCCAACGCCTGCTCGCTGCTGCTGCGGCTGACCGCGTTCACCGGCAACGAGGAGTACCGGCAGGTGGCCGGCCGGATGCTCGAGCAGATGGGGCTGGCCTGCTCCCAGCATCCCCTGGCCTTCGGCAACTGGCTGCAGTGCCTGGACTTCTACCTGGGCCCGGTCATCGAAATCGCCGTCCTGGGGCCGGAGCCGAAGAGGGCGGAGCTGATCGAGCCCGTGCGGGAACGGTTCCTTCCGCGCCGCGTCCTGGTGCAGGGGGACGCGCCCGATCCGGACGTCCCGCTGCTGGCCGACAAGCCCGACCCCGGCGAGGAAGCGGCCGGCTACGTCTGCCGCGACTTCACCTGCGGGCCCCCGGCGCACGCTGCCGACGAACTCGCCAAGCAGCTGGAGTGAGAGTGGCGCGGGCATCCCTGCCCGTGACCAGAATTGGACTGGAGAAGCAAATCACGGCCTGGAAGGCCGCGTCACTTGGTTTCTCAGACGGTCCAGCGCCCGGGCCCGGTGCGAGACGCGGTTCTTTTCCTTCCTGGACAGTTCGGCGAAGGTCTTCCCCAGCGGGGGGTAGTAAAAGATCGGGTCGTAGCCGAAGCCGCCCTCACCCCGCGGGGCCTCGAGAATCGTTCCTTCCACTTCCCCCTCCACTTCGATCCTCGAGCCGGGGGCGAGCAGACAGAGGGCGCAGACGAAGCGGGCGCTCCGGCCGGACTCCGGGATGCCGTGAAGTTCCTCCAGGAGCCTCGAGATCCGTTCACGGTCGGTGGGGGCGTAGCGGGCGCTGTGCACGCCGGGGCGGCCCTCCAGCGCGTCCACCATCAAGCCCGAATCGTCCGCCAGCGAAGCGATCCCCGTGGCGCCGAAGTAATGGCGTGCCTTCAGGAGTGCGTTTTCGGCAAAGGTGGCCCCCGTCTCCTCGGGCGGGGGCGGGACCCCCAGCCGGCCGGCGGAGAGCAGTTCCAGTCCCAGGGGTTGGAGGGCGGCGCGAAACTCCGCGATCTTCCCCTCGTTGGCGGTGCCCAGGACCAGACGCACGATCAGCTCGGAATCAGCCTGGGGCCGTTGCCCACCAGGTCCTCCAGGCTGGAGCGCTGGACCTGGATCAGCTCCTGGATGCCCCGTCCGGCCAGATCGAGCAGTTCGTCCAGCTGTTCCCGTGAGAACGCTCGGCCTTCGGCGGTTCCCTGGACTTCCACGAAGCGGCCGTTGCCGGTCATCACCACGTTCATGTCGACTTCGGCGGTGGAGTCCTGCCGGTACGAAAGGTCCAGGTGGGGCCGGCCGTCGACGATGCCGACGCTGGTGGCGGCCACGAAGTCGAGCAGGATCGTCTTGGCGATGACCTGCTGCAGCAGCATGCGGTGGACGGCCTGGGCCAGGGCCACGTAGGCCCCCGTGATCGAGGCGGTTCGGGTCCCGCCGTCGGCCTGGATGACGTCGCAGTCCAGCCAGATGGTCCGTTCCCCCAGCCTGAGCAGGTCGGTCACACAGCGCAGCGACCGCCCGATCAGGCGCTGGATCTCCTGGGTGCGGCCCGACAGTCGCCCCCGGGAAGACTCGCGGGTCATGCGCGTCCCGGTGGAGCGGGGGAGCATCCCGTATTCGGCCGTGATCCAGCCCTTGCCGGACCCCTTCAGGAAGCGGGGGACCTTCTCCTCGACGCTGGCGGTGCAGATGACGCGCGTGTCTCCGCACTCGATCAGGGCGGAGCCCTCCGCGTGCTTGTTGATTCCCAGACTCAGCGAGACGGGCCGGGCCACGTTCGCGGCGCGCTCCCCAGCAGCCGTGGTCATGGCCGGAATTGTTACATAAAGGGATGAAGGATGGAAACGTGGCCGGAGAGGGTGGGACGCTCCTCCCCCTCCACCAGGAACCGCACCCGTTCGATGCGGGGCAGGTTGCGCCTCAGCGAACGCGTGAACGACTCCAGAACGCCCAGCTCCGCGGTCACTCCTCCCGTCAGCTGGGCCGCGGTCGCGTGCGACAGGTCGACCACGGCGGTGCCGTCCTCCAGCAGGTACACCTGGCGTACGCGAGCCTGGGGAGGCAACAGGTGGGACGACTCGCGGATCACGGTGTTGACCAGCTGCTGCGCGGACAGCGCCTCGCTGGCAATCGCGGGCAGCGGCAGGCTGACGCTCTCCAGCCGAATCTCACCCGGCTTTTCCGGCTGCGGGCGGTAGACGTACAGCTCCACCTGGACGACCTGGTCGGTCTCGGGCGCTTCTTCTTCGAGGACCAGGCCGGCCGCGATCTCCTCCTGCCGGCGTTCCCGCTGGCTTCGCTCCCACTGGTAGTAGCCGAAGGCCGCCAGGGCGGCCACCAGCACCAGAACGGACGCGATCACGATCTGGGTGCGGGTGGTCACTCGAGGAACTCCTCCAGGGCTTCCACGACGGCCGCGCCAATCCGGCCCAGCGACTCGGGGGAGTTGAGCAGACGGCGGTCCTGCTCGTTGGTCAGAAAGCCGGCTTCCACCAGGACCGCTGGGGCGGTGACGGGGGCCAGCACCGCCAGGGGGGCTTCGGCCACCTCGTTGCTGGTGCCAAACACGGCATTGAGCTTGCGTTGCAGGATCTCGGCCAGTTCGCGGCTCCTCTTCAGGTGGCGCTGCTGGCCCAGCCCCCAGGGAACCAGCGAGGGGCTGCCCAGCGACTCGTCGATGCCCCGCTGGACGTAGACGATGGGACCGCGCATGTCGGCCGACGGAGAGCCGCCCACGTGCAGGCTCAGGAAGGCCCGTGAACGGTTGAAGTTGGCCAGGGAGCTGCGCTGCTGCGCGGAGAGGTTGATGTCGCGGTTGCGGGTCAGCTCCAGCCGCGTTCGGCTGTCCTGCAGCCGCCGGCGGATGTCATCGGCCAGCTGGAGCGTGAAGTTCTTCTCCAGGATCTCCTGCGACGGGTGGACGCCGTGGTTGTCACCGCCGTGACCCGGATCGATGGTCACGACGCGGCCTCCGGGGCGCGGCCGGAAGACCTGCGGAGGTTCGTCGCTGACGATGGGGACCGGCACGTCGGCGTTGATCGGGGCGGGGACGACCGGGGAGGAGCCCGGCCGCGGAGCCGGCGCCACGGGAGCCGTGGTGACCACCGGCGGGCCGTACACCCCCACCACCTTGCGGTCCGGGTCCGACAGCTCGTAGTCCCGGTAGTTGTGAAACCGCTCCCCCTTGACGATCTCGAAGCTGCCGTACAGCTCCCCCTTGTCGAAGCGGAGGTCGCGTACCAGCGTGGGGTCGGGCGTGGTCGCGGGCAGCTCCGGGACCACCCGGAACTCCTCGAAGGAGACCCGGATGAAGCGGCTGAACTCCTGCACCTGGATGGGAGCCTGACGGGAGGGGACGAAGATGACCGCCACGTGGTCCGGGTAATTGACCACCTCCACGCGCACCCGGTTTTCCGTCAGGGTTTCGACCCGGTAGCGCAGGTCCCCCGCCTTCTCGAGTTTGCCCTCGATCAGCAGCGGCGCCAGCTTGGCGAGGAAGTCTTCGGGGACGTACCAGTCGCTCCGCGAGCGGCGCCAGGCGGGCCCGGAGAGCAGCAGGTACTGTTCGGCGAATCGGACCAGGGGGCGCCCGTCGGTCAGCTGCAGCCGGCCGCGGCTGCCGCGCACCTCCAGAGTCCCGTCCTGCTCGGCGACGTCCAGCGCCAGCAGCCGGGCGATCTCGTTGACGCGGTAGTAGCGCTGGCCTTCATGGGACCGGCTGCGGACCGAACGCGTCTGGCCGTCCACCTGGATCCGCAGGTCCTGGAAGGCGGCCACGGAGGCGGAGGCGGCCAGCGCCGCCAGCAGCGCGGCCGGCAACGTTGCCCGGCGCAGAACCGATTTCAGACGTCCCGCCATGGCGGTCATTATACGCGCGGCGGCAGGTGGCGCGTATGCGCGGGCATCCCTGCCCGCGATCCGGGGAGGAGAATCACGGCCTGGAAGGCCGGGCCACCGAAACGGACTCTTCGGTCACCAGCCGGCAGCTGGGGGAGACGCGGGCCAGGCGGGTGGCCAGGTCGGTGTGAAGGGCGTGGCCGGCTTTGTGGGCGTGCACGTGCCCCAGCACCGGATAGCCGCACAGGGCGATGTCCCCCAGCAGGTCCAGCGCCTTGTGGCGCACGAACTCGTCAGGGGCGCGCAGGGGGCCGTTCATGACTCCCTCGTCGTCCAGCACCACGGCGTTTTCGAGCGAACCTCCCCGGATGAGGTTGCTCTGCTGCAACTGCTCGACCTCGGCCAGGAAGCCGAAGGTGCGGGCGAAAGCCACCTCGTCCGCGTAAATCTCCGGCGTGAGGCGCAAATCCAGCGTCTGGCGGCCGATGGCGGGATGGTCGAAGTCGATCTCGTAGGTGATGCGCAGCTGTTCGGCCGGGGTGACGCGGATGAACTTGTCCCCGTCGCGCACCTCGAGGTCCTGCACCACCGCCAGAAAGGTTCGCTCCCGGTCCTGCCACACGCGTCCCGCCCGCCGCACCATCTCGACGAACGGGAGAGCGGAGCCGTCCAGGATCGGCACCTCCAGCGAATCGATGTCCAGGTACAGGTTGTCGATGCCCAGGCCGTACAGCGCCGACAGCAGGTGCTCCACCGTGGAGAGCATGACCCCCCGTTTCATCAGGGTGGTCGCCAGAACCACGCGGGAGACGTGCTGGCGCAGGGCGGGAATCTCGAAGTCGCGCAGGTCGGTGCGCCGGAAGACGAGGCCGGTGCCGGGCGGCGCCGGCGCCAGACGCAGCTTCACCTGGCAGCCGGTATGCAGCCCCACTCCCGAAGTCTCCACCGCCCGCCGGATCGTCGACTGCATGGAATCACCGTGCTCGGAGTTGCGGAAGTCCCCACGATTCCCGCCACCCCGACCAGAAACATGCAACCTGCCCGCCAATTGGGGTCGAGGACGAAAAGCGGGGTCACCGCTACGAAATCCAGTTTTCCCCGGGGCTGCGGGGTGTTCCAACCGCCACCAGAGTGTTGCAAAAATGCAACACTCTGCAGATTGCGTACGGCGGCCGTTCCCGGTCACAATCGGGCTCGTGCGGGTGAAGCGGTGGGTCCGAAAACTGGTTGGCCTGGGGGTGCTCGCCCTGATCGTCCTGGTGCTGCTCGAGGCGATGCTGCTGCTGTCCGACCCCTGGATCTTCCGCAACGCCTACTGGGGCTTCGATTCCGACCTGGGATTCCGCGTTCGGCCCTACGCCGTGTACGGCAAGAGGCGGGCCAACGAGTTCGGCTTCAACGACCGCGACTACCCTCTCGAGCGGGAGCCGGGAACGACCCGCATCCTGATGCTGGGCGACTCTTTCAACTGGGCGGGCGGCCGCGACTGGAACTACGTGGGTCTGCTGCGGCACAATCTGCAGGAGCGCTTCGGCGAAGGGGTCGAAGTCATCAACGCCGGCTACCCGGCCACGCACACAGGCGAACAGCTGCGGCTGCTGGAGAAGTTCGGCCTGCGCTACCGACCCGATCTGGTGGTGCTGGGCTTTTTCGCGGGCAACGATTTTTACGACGCGCAACCCTGGCGCGAGCGGATCGCCTACGGGCGCCTCACCATCGACGTGGACAAGCGCCGGGAGGGATACTGGACGATCTTCGGACAGCCTTTGATGCTGCGCAGCCGCTTCTGGATGGCGCTGAAGGCCTGGAGCGCGGAAATGCGGTTCGCGCGGGACTCCAACCGGATGAGCGAACGGCGCTTTTTGCAGCTGCAGTACAAACGCTGGCAGTTGGCCAATCCCGAAAAAGAAGAACTCTATGAACCGAACGTCCGCCTGATCTTCGACAGCCTCCGCCGGATGAAGCAGGTGGTAAGGGGCGCGGGCGCCGAACTGGTGGTCGCGGCGTTCCCCGACGAATACCAGGTCGACCTGCAAGCCCGCCAACAGATGCTCGACCGCTACGAAATCGACGAGAACAGCTACCGCTGGACCCGTCCACAGGACTTACTGGAAGAGTTCTGCCGAAAGGAGGGCATCGAATACCACGACCTGCTCCCCGGCTTCCGCCGAGCCGCCGCCGAAACCGGCCTGACCCTGTACATCCCCCGCAACACCCACTGGAACCGCCACGGCAACCGGGTAGCCGCCAACCTGCTCACCGAAATCCTGTCCCCCCGCCTCGAGCAAGCAGCCCCTGGCCCTTCGAAAATTGAAAATTGAAAATTGAAAATTGGAATTTACTTGAAAATTGAGATTTGAGATTTGAGATTT
>JBFGHG010000116.1:0-7671 GCA_041578395.1 Acidobacteriota bacterium | reverse complement strand
TCTCGCTCTCGTCGAGGTCGTAGACCAGCCGGCCGATCAAGCGGCGCCCGTCACGGGTGGTTACCCTGCCCGTAAGCGGGCTCCCCGGGGGAAAGTCGCCGTAGGCCGGGCCGCCGCCCTCTTCGCGGCCGCGAGGCACGATCGAGGCGATCAGGCCGAAGGGAATGGTGTAGTTCACGCCTCGGGAGGGGGCGTCCAGTGTCTCGGTGGTCTCGCTCTCGTCCAGGTCGTAGACGCGCCGGCCGGCGCGGCGGCGGCCGGCGCGGGTCGTGACGCTTCCCGCCAGCGGGCGCCCGGGCAGGAAGTCCCCGTAGGCGGGCCCGCTCCCGCCGGGGCTGAAGTCGGCGCGCTGGAAGGCGTCCCAGGGGATCAGCACCCGGCCGTAGCGTCCATCGTCGACGTAGATCCCCCGGTTGCCGGGGCCGACGTCGCGGGTGTCCGACAGCACGATCTCGCGGCCGTCCAGCAGCGTCAACAGCGAGCCGTCCTGCGAGTGCCGCTCGATAGAGCGGAGGGTATCCAGGCGCAGTCCGATCCGTTCGCCCTCGGCGGTGCGGCCGTTCAGCTCGTCGGAGCCGACGCTCTTCTCCCGGTCCCACTGGAGGAAGCCGGTGAAGTCGCCCTGCCGCGTGCGCACCGTGCCGTGCAGCCGATAACCGGCGGGGCCCAGCGGGGGGGTGGGGAGCAGTTCGATCGTGCGTACCTGCAGGCTGTCGAAGTCGACCACGCCCCGCCGCTCGTCCCAGACCCGCAGGCCGTCGTCGAAGTCGCTGGCTTCGAAACGGTCCAGTGCGAAGGCGGTGCCGCTCTTGAGAGTTACCCGCACCTCTCGGCCGTGCGCCTCGATGCGCGCAATGTCGCCGAAGCGCGCCAGGAAAGGCCGGCCCAGGTCGACCGGACGCTCCCGGCCGAAGATCTCCACCCCGAAGATTTCGAGCGACCTGCGCTCCTTCGGCAGCCGCTCTGAAGGCACGTGGGCGAGCCAGGGATTCCCGTGCTTGGAGCCGTTGAAGTAGTCGCCCCAGAAGGCCTCCTCGGCGACTCCGAAGCGCAGCCGCCCCTCGTAGGTGGCGCCGACGACGGTGCTGATCCGGCCATAGAGAAAACCCCGGTGGGTCTCCGCACCGGGATGGGCCTGCGCCGGTGCCGAGGGGGCGGTCGGGGCCGAATCCGCAGCGGCGGGGTCGGTGCCCGGCTCGAGGGCCCGGTAGCCGGCGGCGAGGGCGAGCAGGACGAGCACGGCGACCAACCCCCCGCCGACGATCGTGGCTCTGGTCATGGTACGCTCTCCCGCGAAGACACGAGCCCGCCGCCCGGCCCGGGCTCACTCCGCCTTCAACCGTCCCTTCATGTCCGCGTAGGCGGTCTCGATCAGCTTCATCAGAGCCCCGGCGTCGACGTCACGTTCGGGACTCAGCTTCACGTGGCGCATGAACTTGCCCGTGCCTTCCAGCAGGCCGTCCGGGTCGGCGATCTCGGCGCCGCGGAAGAACCCGACATTGACGTGAGCCCTGAAGGCGTCGACGTAGGCGAAGGCCGCGTCGTCCACACATGCGGTCGGATGGCCGTCGTGCAGCAATTCTCGAACATCGTCTCCGCAGTCACGCATGACCTCGAACCAGCGCCGCGCGATCGCCCCCAGTTCACCCCCATGCTCACGCATCCAGGCCTCGATGGCCGGATCCCGCCGGACCGGACTGGAGAAGCGGAAGAGTTGGCTCATGGCGATCTGATTCCCACTCTGGACGACAGCTTCCAGAATATACGCCCGGCGGATCACGGGGTCCACCGCCCTGCGAAGGCAACTGGCGCTCGAGCGGTTCGAGCAGCTGCGCCAGGGTCTTGCCCCTTTCGCCGAGGCTCGAGGTTGGCTCACGGATGAAGACGTCTTCCGCGAAGTCTAGGAGGTGTTCCCCGCGCAGTTTCTGGGAGAGGATTCGCTGACCTCGTGATTCCCGATCCGGCCCAGGACTGAATCTCGGCTGTGGCGGGTATACTGCGGCAATGCAACCGCGATTTTCACGGTGCTCCGGCCTGTCGTGCGTCGCCTGGATCGTCGTACCGCTGGCGCTGCTCCTACCGGGTTTACTCCCCGCGGCAGAGAAGGAGCCCAATCCCGCTCCGCGGCTGGCTCCCTTCGAACCCTTTCTCGGCAAGTCCTGGAAGGCCCTGGTCAACGCCGAAAAGCAACTCTACGACGTGGCCCGCTGGGAACTCGCGATCGGCGGCCAGGCCGTTCGCATCGTCCACTCCGTCGCCGACGGCCTCTACGGCGGCGAGACCATCGTGATGTGGGACCGCGCGCGCGAGGAGCTGGTCTACTTCTACTTCACGACCGCCGGCTTCTATACCCGAGGCACGATGTGGTTCGACGAGCAGGGCCGCCTGCAGAGCCGCGAGACCGTCGAAGGGCACGAGGCCGGAGTCAACGAGGTGCGGGCGACCCAGGAGCTGTTGCCGGACGGCCGCCTCCAGGTCCGCACGCGGATGCTTCGCAATGGAAGCTGGGAGGAGCGCGGCGAAGTGATCTATTCCGTCGACGCGAACGCCCGGGTCGTGCTGCCGGATTGACGTCGTCGCGGCCGTGAGGAGGGGCGTCTGCCGTCCTCTTCCCCCGCATCGTTGGGCCCCTTCTCTCCGTAGCGTGGCCGATCGATCTCAATTCCTGTTCGTTTTCGCCGCGCTTCCATCCAGCTCACGGGTCCTGGCAGCACATGACGCCGCTCAGGCTCGAATTCAGGAAGCAGCCGAACGTGTTGGTGGAGGCGTCGAGCCGCCCGTTGGCCAGGCAGGAGTCGCGGGTCGCCGTGACGTTGCGCTGGCCGGCGCAGCCGCTGCCCATGCCCGCCATGTCGGCTCCGATGAGGTTGTCGTTGCCGGACGGGCCGTGGATACACTCGCCCCGGCCTCAGCGGGCCAGTTCTTGCTCGACAGCCTCGATCAGCTCACCGCTGAGCGGTTCGACGCCGGAACGGAAGCGGGAGCGGATGCGGGCGTCCCTTCCGATCAGGAACTTCTCGAAGTTCCAGCGGACCTCGCCGCCGAACTCGGGGTCTCCGGTCAAGGCCCGGTAAAAGGGGTGCTTCTCGGGGCCGGCCACCGAGATCTTGGACATCAGGTCGAACCGGACTCCGTACTTGTTGAGGCAGAAGCTCTGGATTTCGTCGTTGCTGCCCGGTTCCTGGTTCCCGAAGTCGTTGGCGGGGAAGGCCACGATCGCGAGACCCTTGTCTGCGTAGCGCCGATGCAGTTCCTGCAGGCCCTTGTATTGTGACGTGTAGCCGCAGAGACTCGCCACGTTGACCGCCAGGACCACCTTGCCGCGATATCGATCGAGATCGACCGGTTTGCCATCGATGTCGTCCACGCGATAGTCGAGAAGGTCCGCCGCCAGCAGACTGAGGCAGGTAAGAGTCACTGCTGCCGCGGTCAGAACTGCATACGTCCGAAGAGGCCTTTTCGTCATGGGTCGAGCCTACCAGATCACGGGTGGCAACCCTCGAATCTTCCGGGCTGCGCGGGCACTCACCGGACTTCCCGCTGGCGGCCGCGCGGAGGCACGGCCACCACCTCCCGGCTGCGGAAGTAGTCGATGATCACCTCGGAGACCTTCCCGGCGCTGCGGACGAGCTCGGACTCCGGAAACGAGTCGTATAGATCGCCCCCCTCGGTCAGAAACCCGGGCGCGGCCACCGTGAAGCGGTCGCTGTCGGCGACGGGCTGGCCGTTTCGGGTCAGCGTGACGACGCGGCTGTACGCGGGCCTGTTCAGGTCGTAGGTCAGCTCGAGCCCCGAAAGCTGCAGCATCCCCCGCTCGAAGGTGAGGGACTGCTCCAGGGCGCGGCGGATCTGCTCGCCGCTCATCTCCTTCACGTTGACGTCGTCCACGAAGGGATAGGCGTCCAGGACGTCCACCACACGAATCTCGCCTTCGGGGAGGTCCTTGCGCAGGCTCCCTCCATGAATGAATCCGATGTCGGTGCCGGCGGCCTGGACGAAGACGTCGGCGAACAGGTTGCCGATGTCCGATTCTTCGATGTAGCGGCGGACCAGCGGGGCCTCCGTCCTGCCGATCGGGTCGAAGAGTTCGGGGTGCATCTCCCGGTACCGTTTGAGTTTCGCGCGGATCCTCGGGTCCGGCTCCAGTTCGGACGCCTCGACGGGAATCAGCTTTCCGTCGTGCTCTTCGATGGTGCCGGTCCGGCCGTCCAGCCGCAGCTGCAGGTAGCCCAGGTGGGTCGCCTGCCCATAGGTCTGCATGATCAGCGTTCCGGTCCTCGGATGCACGACCGGTTCGGGCGTTCCCGCGTCGGCGTGGCCCGCCAGCAGGACGTCGATCCCCTCGACGGCCCCGGCCAGAGCGATGTCCGCATCGATGTCCCGCTGCAGCCGCGGGTCCGTTTCGGCGTCCGTCTGCATCGGAGCCGTCTTGCCCTGATGGGTGAGCAGGACGATCAGGTCCACGTCGTCCCGCAGTGCGGTCACCGATTGGCGGACCGCCTCGGCCGGATCCCGCACCTCCAGCGGCGCGATGTACGACGGGATGATCGCCGTGGCCGCGTCCTGTCCCATGATCCCGATCACTCCCAGCCGGACGCCGTTGCGTTCGATGATCGTGTGGGCCTGCGCGAAGGGATGGTCGGTGTTCCGGTAGAAGAGGTTGGCGCCCAGCACGGGGAACGGGGCCCGGTTCTTCTCCCAGGCGAGAATCTCGTGGCCGTACTCGAACTCGTGATTGCCGATCGCCATGGCGTCGTACCCCACGGTGATCATGAGTTCGAAGGCCAGCCGGCCCTGGGTGAGTTTCGCCAGAGCCCCGGTGAAGATGTCCCCGGAGTCGAACAGGAACACGTTCGGCTCCGTTTCGCGGATCGATCCGATCAGCGTCGTGATCTCGGCAATCCCGCCGATCGTCTCCACGTCGTCCAGCCAGAACGCCGAGATCGGTTCGTAGGCGCTCTCCACGTCGTTGGTGAAGAGCAGCGTGACGACCTTGTCGGCGGAATCCTGGGCCGAGGCCTGGCTGGGCCCGCAGCCGGTCGACGCTGCCGCGAGGAAGAAAATCAGGGCAAGCAGGCGGTAAAGAGCTGTCTTCATCCGGGGAAAGAATAGCAAACCAGGATTCGACAGCCGGGAGGCTGACCTCCGGACGGTCGCTTTGGCCTGCGATCTTCCGCTCTATTCGCGGGAGCCGTGGCTCGGGAAACGCTGTTTCGCACCAGGAAGCGTCAATCCAGCGTAATGGGGACGGCCTCGCCGTCGAGCCGATCGCCAACGGCAACCCGGTCCCCGACCTCGACTCGCACGCTGCGCTGTCGCAGGTGGGCCAGGAGTCTCTCGTCGTCAGTCCCCGATGGCTGGTCACCGTGGTGGCGTTCGGGATGGCCGAACGGGATCACGGCGATCAGCAGCAGCGGGACGGCGATCTGGATAACCACTACCAGCGACGTGGATCAGAGCTCGCTTCTCGACTCCCGCCGCCCTGGCAAGAGCCGCCACACTGAGTATGGCTTCTTCGGGATCCTGGCGTTGAGCCCCTCACAGAGTCAAGCGAACGGTCTAGCCTGCCGACGACCCCGGAACGGGCGGGCCGAGCGGCATTTGGCTCAGGCGGCAGAGCCAAATGCCCGGTCTTTTCCGTGACCAACCAGTCGGCCACCGCCTGGAATCGAAGACGCCGGGAGCCTCCGGACGGCTGGTACGGAACTTGCCCGTTTTTTTACGACAAAACCGGGGCAATCGCGCACCAGTCCGCCCTCTGGGCGGGTCCGTTGAGGACCCGGAAAGAAGAGGTGTGTCGTGCGTTCGAGATGGTCATTGTTCTTCTTGTTGGTGCTGGCGATGGGAGCCTTGCTGCCGCCGGCCTGTCTCCATGAGTCTCTCGTGGCGGAGGTCACGGCGATCCACTCCAGCGGTCCCGAGGCCGAGGTCAGGGGACTGGAGGAGGCGTTCGGGAAATTCATGGAAGCCGCGCTGGCCGAAGATGCCGCCGGGGTGGCCGAGCGGTACGCCCCCGATGCCGTCCTGATCCCGCCCGATCACCCGGTGATCCGGGGCCGGGAGGCGATCCGCGTCTTCTTTCAGGCCAACTTCGCCCGCTACGAGGTGGAGGATGCCGGCTTGACCGTGGACGAAATCAACGTCTGCGGCGACTGGGCTTTCGCCCGGGGTTCGGTCGCGCTTTCGGTGACCAGCCAGAAGACGAAAGCTTTCGCCATCAACCGTTTCCTGGCGGTCTACCAGAAACAGCCCGACGGCAGCTGGAGGATCGCGCGCGACATCTGGAACAGCCAGGCTGCGCAGTTCTGAAAGGGGGATGTCGCCGGCAAGCGCTACCGCCGGCCCGGACCCCCTTTCAGGCAAAAGTGTTCTTGACGCGATCCGATTCTCTGAAGTATTTCGTCCAGTGGTGGCTCTGTGGGCCACCTTCTACTCCGCGATCCTTCCCTTCCGCAGCTTCGCGATCAAGTTCTTCATCGAGAGTCACGACCTGACCCGGGAGGCGGCCGGAGCGATGAACAGCATGCTGCCGCTGGCCGCCCTCGCAGTACTGATTGCCCTTGTCGAAGACGATCCGCCAGACTCCGGGCTGCTCCTGCCTCCAGATCGAGGTGAAGGTTGAAATCCGTACGCCCGCTGGGTTCCAGACCGGCCCGGTGCTCAGCGCCAGGGTCCCGGAGTCCAGCACGGCCACGGTCTCCGGCGCCCAGGAAAATGGCGCCTCGGGCATCTCGAAGTACCTCTTCCAGTGCGCCGCCACGGAGGCTTTTCCGCGCTGGGCGGTGGTTCCCGAAAAGAAGACGGCCTCTTCCGAGAGAAACGCCGCAAAGGCCTCGTGATCGCGGTCGGCCATGGTTCGTGCGAACGCCCGCTCGACTTCCATGACCTGACGCTCCAGATCGGCCTGCCCGGAGGACTGGGTGCGTGCCGCCGGTCCCAGCGCGAGCGCCAGACCGAGAGCTGCGAGTGCTGCCAGTGGTTTGTTCATGAAACCCATCCCGTCCGTCCCGTGCCGCCCCGCGCCCCTGCTCTGCAGCCGCCGGGACCTCGGTCTACCGCCTGACCGCCGTGGCCTGGATCTCGAATCGTCCGCCGCGCAGCAGTGGACCGGACCCGATGAAGGCCCGCGCCGGGAAGGCGCCGCTGAAGTAGGTCCGGTAGACCTCGTTGAACTCTTCGTACAGAGAGAGGTCCGGGCTGAAGACCTGGACGGAGACGAGGTCGTCCATCGACATGCCGGCCAGCTCGAGGCGCTTCTGGATGTTGTCCATGGCGATGCGGATCTCGTCGGCCACCGCCTCGGGCGGCGCCCCAGTCTCGGGGTCGACGCCGATCGTCCCGGCCAGGTAGAGCGTGTCTCCCGCCATCACGGCGTGGCTGAAGGGCAGATCGTCCGAGCGCCCGGGCAGGTTCAAGTGTCGCGTCCCGGCGGGCTCCTGCGAAAAGCTGGCTCCCCCCAGAGCGAACCCGAGACCCAGCAGGAGGAGGCCCTTCGTGTTCCTTCGTTTCATGACTACCCCCTTGTTGCCGTCCAACTTCGAAGCGGCAGGCTCAGCGCAGCCGCACTGCGATCCCGCTCAACGTCTCGCCCAGCCCGGCCAGCCGCTTCCTGGTGATCGCATCGCTCGAATCTTCTGACAGCCCCGCCGCCAGCGATTCCAGCCGGGCGGC
>JBFGHG010000115.1:0-7672 GCA_041578395.1 Acidobacteriota bacterium | reverse complement strand
CCCACAACACGCAGTTGCGGCGCGATAGCGCCACCGGAAATCTGCTGGGGACCAGTCTGCCCATCCAGCTGATCGTGCGTCTGATCGACACCATCAGCCACAGCTCGGTGAACGTGCTGATCCGCGGCGAGAGCGGGACCGGCAAGGAGCTGGTGGCCCGCGCCATCCACTGGAGCAGCCCGCGTTCCGCAGGGCCGTTCGTGGCGGTCAACTCGGCGGCGCTCCCGGAGAGCCTGGTCGAGTCCGAGCTGTTCGGCATCGAGAAGGGGGTGGCCACCGGGGTCGAGGCGCGCAAGGGGAAGTTCGAGGAAGCCGCGGGAGGCACTCTCTTCCTGGACGAGATCGGCGACCTGAGCCCGGCCGCCCAGGCCAAGATCCTGCGCGCGGTCCAGGAGCAGGTGATCGAACGCGTCGGCGGACGGCGGCAGATCTCCGTGGACGTGCGGATCGTGGCCGCCACCCACCGCGACCTGGAGAAGGCGATCCGGGCCGATGAGTTCCGGGAGGACCTCTACTACCGCCTCAAGGTGGTGGAGATTCGCACGCCGGCCCTGCGGGAGATCCCCGAAGACATTCCCCTGCTGGCCCGCCATTTCCTGAGCCGCTGCTGCCGGGAGCTGGGCCGCCCGCCCAAACAGCTGGGCGCCGGCGCCCTCGAGCGGCTGTCCCGGTATCCCTGGCCGGGCAACGTCCGGGAGCTGGAAAACGAGATGGAGCGCCTGGCCGTGTCGGTCCGCCGCAGTTCGATCGAGGCCGCCGACCTGCAGGTGGGGCGGCTGGCCTCCGAGGAGGTCGCGGCCGTGGCAGAGGTGGGCGAGGAGACGCTCGATGCGGTGGTCAAACGGGTAGCAGCCGAGGTGGAGAGCCGGCTGATCCGGGAAGCTCTGGAGCGGCACGGCCACCAGCGCACCCGAACCGCGGCGGCCCTGGGCCTCACCCGTCAGGGTCTGCTGAAGAAGATGAAGCGGCTGAGAATCGAGTGACGGAGTGCGGTGGCTTGCCACCGCTTTCTCTTGGGGCCGGCTCGCCGGCCCGGCTTCCCGGGCTAGGATGCCCGCGCCACTACTCCCGTTTCTTCTTTTCGCGCACGGCCTGGTCGTGCGCCCGAGCCGCCTCCAGGGCCTTCTCGAAGGCCTGCTGCTCGGTTTCCAACGTGTAAGGGGAGTCGTCGTTTTCGGGGGCCTTGAAGCGCGGCCATTTCCAGCCGTACCCCCAGCGAAACCGTCCGAAGGGCAGAAACGACACCCCCCCGATGCGCACTCCGAACCAGCGGACCGGACCCAGCCAGCCCGCCTTCGAATTCGCCTGGATGCACTTGCGGAAGGCGTCGTCCGCCTTGCGCCGCTCCGAGAAGGGCCCTCCCTGCCAGTAGAGCCAGTCGTGCCGCACGCAACACTCCTGTTGATCGTAGTCGGCCACCACGCTGCACCCATCCGAACGAAACGGCTTGTCCATCAGTCGCTCCCTCGCCTCGGCTTTCCGGAGTTTCGAATTCGTGGCCCCGATTCCCGACATGAAGCGGCCTGACCCGGCATGATGGCCTCCCTGCTCCCATCGTCAGCCTTCCGGGGCGGAGGTGAGGTCGGGCAGCTCCCTGCCGACGGTGTTGCCCGCGAGTCTACCACGCCGCGAAACAGCGGACCACCGTCAACGCCCGTCCACCGTCGCCTCGAGGCTCCAGTCGGCGCTCTCTGCCTGCAGGACGGATTCTTTCCCTTCCCGGAGGCGTTCGAGCCGACGCCGCGTCAAACGGGCGAAGGTCTGGGTGTCGGCCTGCGCGACTTCGAACCGCAGGCCCTGAAAACGCGGGCTGCGCCCGAAGCGAAGCCACCCGTCGTACCAGCCTCGCGCAACCACGGTGTGAGGCGGAACGTAGACTTCTCCCTTCGAGTCCAGACGGCAGGGCCGGCACTGGTAGCTGACGCTCCAGGCTCCGAACAGCTTCTCCGGATGCGGGTAGCTGAACCATCTCCAGTCGTAGCAGACGGTGACGGACGTGCCCGCCGGAAGCTCGCCCGCCCGCGGCCGCAGCCGGATCTGCAAGCCCGGCACCTCGAACGGCGCACCCTGGACGCGCGGCGGCGATGCCGGGGCTCCCCGGGCGGATTGCCCCTGGGCCGGGTCGGCCACCGAGCCGCAGGAGCCCGGTTCGACCCCGCCGGCCGGGATCGACAGCAACGTCCACGACAGCAGCAGATGAGCGCCGAGAGTCATTGCGGCAGACTACCAGAATCAGACCAGGTCGTAGCCGGGATCGATCTCCTGAAAGCGGACCAGGACCTGATGAATGTTGAAGGGATGGGTCTTGGAGCCGGTGAGCCGGTGGCGGAGCACGTCGAAGGCGTGCTTGATTCCCTGATTGTCGTCCAGGTCCGCGTCGACTTCGATCTCGCCCTTCCCGTTGCGCGCGAAGGTGAGCTGAAGATTGCCCATGGCGTCCCGAGTCTTGTAACTGCCCACCAGTTCGAACCCTTCGGAGAAGCTCTTGTGCAGCGCGCCGGAGACCGACCGGAAAGCCGGGTTCGAGTGCGTACGCTCGAGCAGCGCGGCCCGGCTGCGGAAAAACACGCGGTCGGCCTGCGCCCGCACCACTCCCTCGGACCGCGCGATGCGCTGGACGAAGGAGAAGACGGATTTCCCCCCCGACAGGGTCTGCCTCTGCATCTTGGCGTGCAGGTTCAACAGCGTGGCCCTGGCCAGCGGTTCCAGCCCTTCGTACTCCGCCTCGCCCACCTCCGAGCTTCCCAGCACCGCGAACAGGTCGCTCCATTCCTCTTTCGTGCTCAAGGTCCGGAAGGAGGGAAAACGTGCCTCGGCCCGGGAGGACTTGATGAAGAAGACGGCGTCCAGGTCGGTGTCGCGCCCGGCCAGGACGTTGACGAAGGTCGATTTGGCCCGGTAGCGGCCGGGAGTGATCCGCACCTCGTACAGTCCGTTCGGATGGCCGCCCAGCACCAGCAGCGGCAGATCTTTCGCCCTGCGGGGCAGCTCGAGGTCGAAGTCGCGGTTGCGGCTTTGCAGGGTGCGGTTTCGAAAGGCGAGTTTCACCCGGTCGCCGATCAGTCCTCCGCTGACGTTTCTGAGCACGGGCCGGACCCGGCCCTCGTTGTTCGCCATGATTGCCTCCAGTTCCGGAACGCCGTCCGAAAGAGCGCGGGAACCACTGACTGAGGAAACGATGTTGAGGCTATGCTACTGCCTGGGGTTCCAGGGATCAAGCGGCAGCCAGTCGTGCCAGTGCCTTGCAGGCGGTGATTCTCCAGACCGCAGGATCACGGGCAGGGATGCCGGTGCCACTCTACTTCTTGAAGCCGCTCACAACGTAGGTCCCGCTGCGCTGGTCGTCGCGCAGCACGATCAGGCCGAAGCGCTGGGCGTCCTCCAGCAGTCCGCTGAAGCTGCGGTAGCCGTAACGGCCCTCGTTGAAGGCGGGGCGCTTGCGCTTCATGGTCTCCTTGACCATCGACGAGTAGAGGATGTCTTTTTCGCGCAGCAGCGCGCTGACCGACTCGATCAGCAGCTGGAAGACGGCCCGCTTCTCCTTGGGGATCTTCTTGGTCAGCGGGGGCGGCTCGCTGGCCACCTGTTCCAGCTCCTCGTAGAAGATGAAGTCGTCGCAGTTGTCGATCAGCAGCGAGGAGGCGGCCCCCTCGGTGGCCAGGCCGATCACCATCTTGCCGTTCTCCCGCAGCTTGGAGACCAGCGGCGAGAAGTCGCTGTCGCCCGAGAGGATCACGAAGGTGTCGATGTGGTGCTTTTGCCAGCACAGGTCCATGGCGTCCACGCACAGCCGGATGTCCGCCGAGTTCTTGCCGGTCTGGCCGCGCTTGGGGATGTCCACCAGCTCGAAGGCCGCGTCGTGCAGCTCCTGCTTGTAAGAGGAAAAACGGCCCCAGTCGGCGTACGCCTTCTTGATCAGGACCTTCCCTTTGTCCAGCAGCCGCTCGAGGACTTTCTGAATGTCGAAGCGCTGCGACGTCTGCCCTTTTTGAAAGCCCAGAGCCAGGTTTTCGAAGTCGGCGAAAACCGCCAGGGTCTTTTCCTCGTTTGCCATCGCTACAGGGTAGCAGGAACCCGCTTCCGGTTGAATCCCCGCTGCGGAAACCGTACCCTGCGGGCGAGGCTCGCGGGAGGTCGACGTGAAGAAATCGGGATGGAGAGTACTGACAGCCGTCGCATTGGTGGCCGGGAGTTGTTCGCAGGCGCCGCCGCCGGCCGACCTGGTGCTGCTCAACGGGAAGATCGTCACCCTGGACGACTCCCTGACGGAAGCTCGAGCCCTGGCCGCCACGGACGGCCGCATCACGGCGGTCGGCAACAATGAACACGTCCGGCGCTACGCGGGCGAAGGCACCCGGGTCATCGACCTGGAGGGACGGCTGGCGATCCCCGGCTTCATCGAGGGGCACGGCCACTTCCTCAGCATCGGGGCGGCCCAGCTGAACCTGGACCTGATGGGGACCGGCAGCTGGGAGCAGATCGTGGCGATGGTCGAGGAGGCCGCCGCCGGAACCGAGCCCGGAGAGTGGATCCTGGGGCGCGGCTGGCACCAGGACAAGTGGTCCTCCACGCCCGAGGGGAGCGTCGACGGAGTGCCCCTGCACGCCGGACTGAGCGCCGTCTCGCCCGACCACCCGGTCCTGCTGACCCACGCCAGCGGTCACGCGTCCTTCGCCAACGCCCGGGCGCTGGAACTGGCCGGCATCGGCCCGCAGACTCCCCACCCCGCGGGCGGAGAAATCATCCGGGACGCCCGCGGCAATCCCACCGGCCTGCTGCGTGAAACCGCCCAGGGCCTGGTCCGCCGGGTCTACGCCGAGAGCCGGGCCGGGCGGACCTCCGAGCAGGTGGAGGCGGAGCTGCGCCGGCAGGCCGAACTGGCCGCCCGGGAGTGCCTCTCCCAGGGGATCACCAGCTTCCAGGACGCCGGGTCGTCCTTTCAGGCCGTGGACCTGTTCAAGAAGATGGCCGACGAGGGCGCCCTGCCGTTGCGGCTGTGGGTGATGCTGCGGGAGAACAACGAGTCGCTGGCCGCCCGGTTGGCCGACTACCGAACGGTCGATCACGCCGACCACCGGCTCACCGTGCGGGCCATCAAGCGGTCGATCGACGGGGCGCTCGGCTCGCATGGGGCCTGGCTGCTCGAGCCGTATGCCGATCTGCCTTCCAGCACCGGCCTGAACACCACCAGCCTGGAAGACCTGCGGGAGACGGCGCGGCTGGCCCGCGAGCACGACTACCAGTTGTGCGTGCACGCCATCGGCGACCGCGGCAACCGGGAGACGCTGGACATCTTCGAAGAAGCCTTCGGGGATTCGGACGGAAGCGGGCTTCGCTGGCGCGTCGAGCATGCCCAGCACCTGCACCCGGACGACGTGCCGCGCTTCGCTTCGCTGGGCGTGATCGCCTCCATGCAGGCCATCCACTGCACTTCGGACGCCCCCTGGGTGCCGCAGCGGCTGGGCAGAGAGCGCGCCCTCCAGGAATCCTACCTCTGGAAGACGCTGATGGAATCCGGCGCCGTCGTGACCAACGGCACCGACGCACCCGTGGAAGACGTCAGCCCCATCGCCAGCTATTACGCGGCCGTCAGCCGCAAGCTGGGAGACGGTTCGGTCTTCATGCCCGAACAGCGCATGAGCCGGATGGAGGCGCTGCGCTCCTACACGCTGGACAACGCCTTCGCCGCCTTCGAGGAGCAGCAGAAGGGGTCGCTGAGCGTGGGCAAGCTGGCCGATGTCACGGTGCTGGACCGCGACATCCTCAGCATCCCCGAGGACGAGATCCCCGGCGCGCGGGTGGATTTCACGATCGTGGGCGGCCGGGTCGAGCACGAACGCTGATGCGATTTCAGATTTCGAGTCGCTCCGCTGTCGTGGCCTGAACGGCTTCGGCTTGACACGGCTCGATGGCTGGCCGATGATCGACTCGCGTCTACTGAACCAGGCAAGGCGCGTTCGCGGCCGGTGGTTTCCAACACCGGAGAGCGGCGACTGTCACAACTCGATGGCAAACCTCCAGCGGCGGGTCGCGCTTGCCGAGGGAGGGTTATGTTTGCATCGCCGATCCGTTCCCAGCGCTTCCTTTCCATCCTGGCCCCGATCCTGCTGGCCCTGTCCGGGACACTCAGCGCGCAGGATCTCACCGGCCGCCTCACCGGCACCGTCTCCGATCAGCAGGGCGCCATCGTGCCCGGCGCAGAGGTGACGGCCACTCACGTGGGGACCAACACCACCTACCGGGCCGTCACGGGAGACCTGGGCAAGTTCAACTTTCCCCGCCTCCGGCTGGGCCGCTACCGGATCGCGGTGGAGCTGACCGGCTTCAACCGGGCGGTGGTCGAGAACGTCCAGGTGGAGACCGGCACGGCGACCGAGGTCAACGTCCGGCTGGCGGTCGGCACGCCCGACCAGGAAGTCGTGGTGCAGGGGGCCGCCGCCCAGGAGATCGTCAACACCGTCGACGCCGAGCTGGGCGCGGTGGTGGACGAGCGGCAGGTTGCCGAGCTGCCCCTGAACGGACGCAACGCCTCCCACCTGGCGCTGCTGCAGGCCGGCGTCTTCTTCGAACGCAGTCCCGACGGCCAGGGGGACAAGCTCTTCGTCCACGGCCAGCGGCACCGCTCCATCGCCATCACGCTGGACGGAATCGACACCCAGGACAACCTCAACCGCGCCTCCTCCATCATGCTGGACCAGCCGCTGATGGAGCTGTCGGCTGAAAACGTGCAGGAGTTCCGGGTGGTCACCGGCATCTCCTCGGCCGAGTACACGCGCGGCGGGGCCCACATCTCGGCGGTCACCAAGAGCGGCTCCAACGACTGGCACGGCTCGGTCTTCTGGTTTCACCGCAACGACGTCTTCAACGCCAACGAGTTCTTCAACAACAGCGCCGGCGTGGAGGTCCCCAAGCTGATCCGCAACCAGTTCGGAGGAGGGATCGGCGGCCCCATCCGGGAGGACAAGACCTTCTTCTACTTCGGCTACGAGCAGCTGCGCGAATCGCGCGGCATCGCCGTCAACCGGACCGTCTACACGGCCGAGGCGCGCCAGGGCATCTTCCGCTACCTGGACGACCTGCGGACCACGCCCGAAAACGTGGCCGCCAACCCCGACCTCGTCCGCAGCGTCAACCTGCTGCAATGCGGCGCGGCCGTCGAGACGCAGCTGGGCCGGTTTTGCGTGGACAGCCGCTTCGACGCTTCCAACCCGGCCACGCCCGATCCCTTCATCACGGGAGAGTTGCTGGGCCTGGTGCCGCTGCCCAACAACTTCGACCTGGGCGACGGCCTGAACACCGGCGGGTTCCGCTTCAACTCGGCGTCGCTGACCTTCCTGCACAAGCCGGCCTTCCGGCTGGACCACGTCTTCAACGACAACCACAACTTCTATTTCAGCTTCAACTACAACGACCGCAACATCGAGGGAGACTTCATCAACGGCCGGGAGCCGCCCTACCCGGCCCAGCCGTTTCTGGGCGCCCGCACCACGCTGACGCGCTCCTACTCGGCGGCCTGGGCGTCCAACTACGGGCCCACGCTGATCAACGAGCTGCGGTCGGGCCTGATCGTGGGAGAGAACGGGTTCATCCGCAACCAGCCCTTCCCCACCCCCTTCACGCTGGACCTCAACGACATCTACGACCCGTACGAGCCCGGCGGCGGCGATTCGGT
>JBFGHG010000114.1:0-7700 GCA_041578395.1 Acidobacteriota bacterium | reverse complement strand
TGCCTCGAACGGCTGGTAGGGGACGATGTTGGCGTGCTGATTGCCGAGGCGTCCCGAGGGCCGGCCCCCGGCCAGGTAGTTGCCGGCCACGTTGACCAGCGAGGCCAGCTGGCAGTCCAGCAGCGCCAGGTCGAGCCACTGCCCGCGCCCGGTCTGCTCGGCGTGACGCAGCGCCGCCAGGATCGAAGTCGCCGCGTACAGCCCCGTCAGGACATCCGAAATCGCCACCCCCACCTTGTAGGGCGGCCCTTCCGGCGGGCCCGTGATCGACATCAGCCCGCTCATGGCCTGAATCACCGTGTCGTACCCCGGCCGCTCCCGGTAGGGCCCCTGCTGCCCGTACCCGCTGATACTGCAATACACCAGCGAAGGATTGATCTGCTCGAGGTCCGCGTACGACAGCCCGTACTGTGCGAGTCCCCCCGGCTTGAAGTTCTCCACCAGCAGCTGGCTGCGGACTGCCAGCTGCCGTACCAGCCGCTGCCCTTCGGCGGCCTTCAGGTCGACCGCCAGACTCTTCTTGTTGCGGTTGACGCTGTGAAAGTAAGCGGAGAGCCGGCCGGCCCCTTCCCCCACCCAGGGCGGCCCCCAGGCCCGCGTCTCGTCCCCCCGGGAAGGCTCCTCGACCTTGAGGACTTCAGCCCCCAGGTCCCCCAGCAGCATGGTGCAGAACGGCCCCGCCAGCACCCGGCTCAAATCCAGGACCCGAACGCCGTCCAGCGCCCGGGGACTCCCATTCGCCATTCCGATTATCCGCTGTGCCGGATGATGATCAGATCGCCGTCGGCCACCACGTACTCGCGCCCCTCCAGCCGGAAGCGTCCCGCCGCCTTGACGCCCTTGATGTCGCCGTGCGCCTGAAAGTCGTCGTAGGAGACCACCTCGGCCCGGATGAAGCCCCGGGCCAGATCGGTGTGGATCTTGCCGGCGGCATCCAGGGCGGTGTCCCCCCGGCGCAGGGTCCAGGCCCGGCACTCGTCCTCGCTGTAGGTATAAAAGGTGACCACTTCCAGCGCCTGGTAGGCCGCGTTCAACACGATCGGCGCGGCCAGCTCGGGGATGCCCAGCTCGCGCATGAACTCGTCGCGCTCGGCCTCCTCCATCCCGGCCAGTTCTTCCTCGAGGCTGGCCGACAGCGCCCGCACCTCCAGCCCCTGCTGCTCGAAGGGCGCCGTCAGCTCGGCTTCGCTTCCCAGCTGGGCGTCGCCGATGTTCACCAGCACCAGCTGGCGCTTCAGCGTCAGGAACCCGAATCCCCGGATGCGCTTCAGCTCGAAGGGGTCCAGCGCGAGGGTCGAGAGCCGCTCTCCCCGGTCCAGGCACTCCTTGCAGCGCAGCAGGACGTCGCGCTCCGCCTCCTCGTCTTCGTCCTTGCGCTTCTGGAGACTGGAGGCGAGCCGCGCCAGACGCCCTTCCACCACGCCCAAATCGGCCAGCAGCATCTCGGAAGCCAGCGCCCGGTAGTCGCGCCGCGGGTCGACACCGCCTTCCGGGTGGGGCAGGGCGAGGCTTTCGAAGGCGCGCAGGACCGGCACTAGCGCCTCCGCTTCCCGGACTTTCCCCAGCAGGCGGCTGTCCGTCTTGCCGCCGCCGAACAACCCGGGGAACTCCAGGATCTCGACGGTGGCCGAAACCGTCTTTTTGGGCTGGAACACCCGGCTGACCGCCTCCAGGCGAGGGTCGGGCACTTTCAGCGCCGTCACGCGCCCCGCGGCCCCCTGGCCGAAGGCTCCGGCAGCTTCGGTCAGGCCGGTGATGGCCGCAAAGGTCGTCTTGACTCCACTTCCGGGAAGCCCGATCAGCGCCAGTTGCATCGGGCGGAGTCTATCACGCGGGCGGCGGGAGATACCCCTCGGCCAGGGAGCGAAAACGGGTGACTTCGGCCGAGCGCCGCTCGTCGGTCCAGCCGAGCTGCTCCCCGATCAGCTCCGCCACGGCCGGGGCCGCCTCCAGCGCCGCCGCGGCGTCCAGCAGCAGCGCCCGCAGCCGGCGCGAAAGGACGTCCTCCAGGGTCCGGGCCATCTCCCGGCGAACGCCCCAGACCACCTGAGCCGCACAGTAGGGCAGCCGGGGATGCAGAGGCTCGGCCCAGGCGGGGTTTTCGCCGATCAGACGGCGGACCAGCGGCGCGTCCGCCCCGTACCCCCGCCAGACGCCCGCCTCGGGCCGCTCGCACCAGCCGTGCAGGCGCAGCCGGCGGGTGCGGCAGGGGGCGGGCGACAGGCCGGCCACGCGGGCGGCCGCGTCGACGGTCTCCTCGGCCATCTGCCGGTAGGTGGTCCACTTTCCCCCGGTGATGGTCACGACTCCGGCGGGGGAGACCAGCAGCGTGTGCTCCCGGGACAGCGACGCGGTCGACGCCTCGCCCTGCTCGCGGACCAGCGGCCGAATGCCGGCGAACGTGCTCGTCCGGACGGGGCGGACGGTGTCGAAGTAATGCTCGAGGTGGCGCTCCAGGAACTGGATCTCGCCTCGCAGCGGACGCGGCTCGAGCGGGACCTCCTCGACCGGAGTGTCCGTGGTCCCCACCAGCACACGGCCCTGCCAGGGGATGGCGAACAACACCCGCCCGTCCTCGGTGCGGGGGATGATCAGGGCGTCACCCGCGGGCAGGAGGCCCTCCTCGACGACCAGGTGCGCTCCCTGGCTGGGCTGCAGCAGCGGCTCGGCCGACGGATCTTCCTGCTGGCGCAGCGCGTCGGCGAAGACCCCCGTGGCGTTGACCACCACCCGGGCCTGCACCCGAAAGGACCGGCCGGTCTCCTCGTCGACCGCCTCCACTCCCGCCACGCGGCTCTGCTCGCGCAGCAGCCCGGTGACCCGGACGTAGTTGGCCAGCGCGGCCCCCTGGCGGTCCGCCGTCCGCGCCAGGCAGAGCCCCAGCCGGGCGTCGTCGAACTGGGCGTCGAGAAAGCGCACGCCTCCGCGCAGCCCCTCCCGCCGCAGCCCGGGAAGCCGGTCGAGGACCCGGCGGCGGGACAGCCAGGCGGACCGCCCCAGGCTCCAGCGGCCCGAGAGCAGATCGTACGCCTTCAGCCCCGCCCAGTAGTAGGGCCCCTCCCACCAGCGGTAGACGGGGAGGACCAGCCAAAGAGGCTGGACCAGGTGCGGCGCGTTGGCCAGCAGCAGACCGCGCTCCCGCAGGGCGCCCCGCACCAGCCTCACCTCTCCCTGAGCCAGGTAGCGGACGCCTCCGTGGATGAGCTTGGTGCTGCGGCTCGAGGTGCCTTTGCAGAAGTCGTCCTGCTCGAGCAGCAGGGTCTGGTAGCCGCGGGAGGCGGCGTCGACGGCCACCCCCAGCCCGGTTGCGCCTCCGCCCACCACCAGGAGGTCCCAGACCGCGTCACGGCCGATGCGTTCCAGCGCCTCGTCCCGCTGCATGGCGGGCATTGTGTCAGTTTCCAGCGCCGGCCGCAGCGTCGACCGGCTCGACGCCGGTCCAGGTGACCTGCTGTCGCTGGTGCAGCGACGTGAAGAGAATGCGGCCGTCCATGTAGAGGTCGAAGCGGCGTGGCAGCCAGACGCCGTCCGCCACGGGGCGCCGCTGCAGAGATCCCCGCAGGCGGGAGATCGAGCCCAGAATGCCCCACCAGAGCCGGACCCGCTCCTTGAGTTCGAACTGCACCCGCGCCAGCTGGAAGGTCTCGCCGTCCACCCACATGCGCCCTTCGGCCTTGTTCAGGGCGTAGTCCATGCGGTTGCGGACCGGCAGGTCACGGCTGCGCGGCCGGTACCCGAGTACGTAGCTGGGGCGGCCATCGACCAACTCGGCGGGGAGCATTTCCCAGTCGTACTTGTCCACCAGCTGCCGGTCGAAGCGGACTTCCTGTTTCGACTCGGAGCTTTCCTTGCCTTCGGCCCGGCGGCGGGCGAAGCGGCGCTGGCGCTCCTCTTCGCGCGCCTGCTGGCGGGCGTCCAGCGGCTCGCCGTCTTTCTCCACCAGCCGCTCGAACCAGCGTCCCTGGATGGGGAACACGTCGTAGACCTTCTCCTCCCGCTCCTTCACCTCGCCGTCGGCGTCCAGCTTCTCGGACACCCGCTGCAGGCGCAGCCGGTAGCCCTTTTGGACGTCGCGGGGGTCGTCCGCCTCGGCGGTGGCCAGGGCGCGCTGGAGCACCTCGGAGACGGGCAGTTCGGGGAGGTCGGCGGTCTCGGGCGCGGCCCGCAGCGTCAGGCAGGTGAGCGCCAGGGCGATCGGGGTCAGTGCTCGTCGGTCCATCTCGAATACGGCTCCTCTCTCCCTGACGATTGTATCGCCTCGGGGGTTCGAACCTTCCGGGGGCCGGTCGGAAAAAGAGGTGTATTTTCGCGGCCGGGGGTGCCAGAATGGAGAACCGCCGGCGGAGATTGGGGGCCTGCCCTTTGACAACGCGCGTTGACTCGGCTCTAATGTGGGTTGGCTTCGACATAATGCGTTTTGAAATGTGATCCATATTCGACAACTCCCTAGGAGAACCCGCCCGTGAGCGGCCCCCCTTCATTGGAGACCTTGCGCCAGGGGTACCAGTCCGCCCTGCTCGCGGGCAAGGCCGACGAAGCCGGCGCCCTGATTCAGCAGGCCCTGATCCATTTCGGCGTCACGCGGCTGTACCTGGACATGATTTCCCCGGTGCAGGCCGAGATGGGACGGCTCTGGTGCGACGGGGAACTGCACATCGCCCAGGAGCACCTGGCCACCCAGATCGTGATCAACCACCTCAGCAAGCTGCGGCAGCTGATGCGTCCCAAGGCGCAGCGGGGACTGCGGGTGCTGCTGACCACCATCAGCGGCGACCTGCACACGATCGGGATCCGCATGGTGGCCGACTTCCTGAACTTCGACGGCTGGGAGGTGGATTTCCTGGGCGCGGACACCCCTGCCTCCGCCCTGATCGTCTTCATGCAGGAACGGCGGGTCGACCTGGTGGGCCTGTCGGCCACGCTGGACACCAACCTGGACGTACTGCTCTCGACCGTCGCGGGGATCCGGCAGGGATTTCCGGACGTCCCCATCATGGTGGGCGGTCAGTGCTGCCGCAACCAGGCCGAGGAACTGAACGGCTGTCAGGCCAGCATCGTCACCGGCCACGCCCTGAACGCGGTGGAGGAAGCGCGCCGCCTGACGGGCGTCGACAAGCCCACCCTGTCGCTGGACCACTACCTGAACATCCTGGGCAACCGGGTGCAGACGCTTCGCAAGTCGCGGGGCTGGAGCCAGCAGCAGCTGGCCGAAGAAGCGTCGCTGGATCGGACCTACATCAGTTCGGTGGAGCACGGGCGGCAGAATCTGACGCTGAGCGTCGCGCTCAAGCTGGCCGACGCGCTGAGCGTGCCGCTGGAGGTCCTGCTGAGCCAGGACTTCCTGGCGACTTCGGCGCCCCCGCGCGAGAGCCTCTGAGCATCGCCTGGCCAAACGCGAACACGCAGCCGAACTCGAAAAGATCCGGCCGCTGCGGGTCAAGAGCGCGTGAGAATCCCGGCCCGGAAGGCCGTCCAATTCCCAATGCTCACACGCTTCTCATCTTCAGGAACTTCTCCTGGCTGCACACCGGGTCCGCTCCCGGCACCGGCCGCACGTACTCGTACGAACCGTCCGGCTGCAGCCGCCGGCCCTTGACGTTGTCGCTCAGATGCGTGGCCAGCACCTCGTCGCGCAGGTGACGCACCAGCGCGATGTCTTCGATCGGAAAGAGCACTTCCACCCGCGAGTTGATGTTGCGCGGCATCAGGTCGGCGCTGCCCAGATAGATCTGGTCTTCACCCCCGTTGCGGAAGTAATAGATCCGGCTGTGCTCCAGGAACCGGCCCACGATGCTGGTGACCTGGATGTTCTCGCTGAGGCCCGGCACGCCCGGGCGCAGGCAGCAGATGCCGCGCACCACCAAATCGATCTGGACGCCCGCCTGCGAGGCCCGGTACAACTCCTGGATCATCGGCTTGTCCACCAGCGAGTTCATCTTGAAGATCAGCCGCCCCGGCCGCCCCGCCCGGTGATGCTCGACTTCACGGTGGATCAGGCGGGTCATCTCGTCGCGCAGGTTGATGGGCGCCACCAGCAGCTTGCGGTACTGCCGCTTCTCCGAGTAGCCGGTCAGGTAGTTGACCAGATCGGTGGCGTCGGCCCCGAGTTCCTGGTCGCAGGTGAACAGCCCCAGGTCGGTGTACAGGTGCGCCGTGACGGCGTTGTAGTTGCCCGTGGACAGGTGCATGTAGCGGCGGATCCGCTCCCCTTCCTTGCGCACCACCAGGGCGATCTTGGAGTGGGTCTTGAGCCCCAGCAGGCCGTAGATCACGTGGATGCCTTCCCGCTCCAGCGCCTTGGCCCAGTTGATGTTGCTCTCCTCGTCGAAGCGGGCCTTCAACTCCACCAGCACCGCCACCTGCTTGCCGTTTTCGCGCGCCTCGAGCAGCGCCTCCACCACCGGCGAGTCCTTCCCCACCCGGTAGAGCGTCTGCTTGATGGCCAGGACGTTGGGGTCGCGCGCCGCCTGCTGCAGGAACTCGATCACGGGCGTGAAGCTGTCGTACGGATGGTGCAGCAGGATGTCGTGCCGGCGGATGGCCGTGAAGATGTCGTCCTCGGGCCCGACTTCGCGAATCGGCTGCGGCAGCGAGGGCAGGAACGCGGGGTCCTTCAGGTCGTGACGGTCCACGCCCACCAGCGTCATCAGGCCGCTCAACCCCAGCACGCCCTCCAGGTTGTAGACGTCGTGCGGATGCAGTTCCAGGTTGCTGATCAGGATGGTGCGGATGTGCGAGGGCATCCCGCTGCCCACCGTCACGCGCACCACCGAGCCGAACTGGCGCATCCTGACGCCTTCCTCGATCGTCTCGAGCAGGTCGCCCGCCTCCAGTTCCTGGATGACCATGTCGGCGTTGCGCGTCACCCGGAAGGGATGGGAGTCGAGCACTTTCATCCCGGGAAAGAGGTAGTCCAGATTGGCGGCGATCACTTGTTCGATCCAGGTGAAGTGCAGTTTGCCCGTCAGCGGGCCGTTCTTGCGGGGCCCGGTCTGGAGCCGTTCGATGCAGAGCAGGCGCGGCAGCGTGCCGGGGACCTTGACCCTGGCGAAGCGCTCTTTACCCGCCTGGTCGCGGATCAGGACCGCCAGGTTCAGGCTCAGGTTGGAGATGTGCGGGAAAGGGCGGCCCGGGTCGAACGCCAGCGGCGTCAGGACCGGGAAAATGACCTCTTCGAAGTAGCGGTCCACGGACTTGCGCTGGGTTTCGCTCAGGTCCTCGTAGCCCAGCATGAGGATGCCTTCCTTCTCCAACTCCGGCTTCAGCTCGTAGATCAGGCAGTCGCGGGCCTCGGTCATCAGCTCGGAGGCCACCTCGCGGATGGCGCTCAGCTGCTGGGCCGGGGTGAGCCCGTCGGGCGGCAGTTCCACCACTCCCGCCGCGACCTGCTCCTTGAGGCCGGCCACGCGGACCATGAAGAACTCGTCCAGGTTGGACCCGAGGATGGCCAGGAACTTCACCCGCTCGAGCAGCGGGTTCTTCTCGTCGCGCGCCTCCTGCAGCACCCGGCGCTGGAACTCCAGCAGGCTCAGTTCGCGGTTGATGTACAGGTCACGGGCCTCGAGGTCGGCGATCGGCGCGGCCGACTGCTTCGCCTCGGCGGCGGCCGCCGCCTCGTTCCGGGTCTTCTTTCTGGAACTGCTGCGAGGACGCGGCATCTCACGCCTCCTTTCCGGCTCGGTCCGAGACCTGCAACTCCT
>JBFGHG010000113.1:0-7708 GCA_041578395.1 Acidobacteriota bacterium | reverse complement strand
TGATCACGTTGAGCCGGTAGTAGAGGTCCTCGCGGAACTCCCCGCGCTCCACGGCCTCCTTCAGGTCGGTATTGCTGGCCGCCAGGATGCGGACGTCGACCTTGACGTTGTCCAGCCCTCCGACCCGGCGAAACTCCCGTTCCTGCAGCACGCGCAGGAGCTTGGCCTGGGTCTCCAGCGGCAGCGTGCCGATCTCGTCCAGGAAGAGTGTCCCGCCGTCGGCGATCTCGAACAGGCCCTTCTTGCTGGCGTTGGCGCCGGTGAACGCCCCCTTGACGTGCCCGAACAGCTCGCTCTCCAGCAGGTCGAAGGGAATGGTCCCGCAATTGACCGCCACGAACTGGCCCCCGCTCCGTTCGCTGCAGCTGTGGATGGCCTTGGCGATCAGCTCCTTGCCCGTCCCGCTCTCGCCGGTGATCAGGACCGTGCTGCGCCGCGGACCCACCCGCGAGATCAGCGCGAAGATGCGCTGCATCTGCTCGTTCTTGCCGATGATGTCCTGGAAGCGGTCACGCCGTTCCAGCGTCTCGCGCAGCTGCCGGTTCTCCAGTTCCAGCTGGCGCTTCTCCAGCGCGTTCTTGACGACCAGCAGCAGTTCGTCGTTCTTGAAGGGCTTGGTGACGAAGTCGAAGGCGCCCGCCTTGGTGGCGGTGACGGCGTTCTCGATGGAGGCGTAGGCGGTGATCATCACCACCTGGATATCGGCCTGCGACTCGAAGATCTTGTCCAGCGCGGCCAGGCCCCCCATCCCCGGCAGCATCAGGTCCAGCAGCACCAGGTCGAACTCCTGCTCGGCCAGCCGCGACAGGCCCGCCTCCCCGCTGGTGACGGCCTCCACGGCGTAGCCCGCTTTTTCGAGCAGGCGGACGATCACGTCCCGCATGATGGCTTCGTCGTCGATGACCAGGATCGAAGGTTGCGCCATGCTCTCGTACCAGGGCCGGCGGAGTCGACGGTCAGCCGGGGTCGATCACGGATCTTCCGGCTACTGGACGCGCTCGAGCGGCAGTTCGACGGTGAACACCGTCCCCTTTCCAGGCTCGCTCTGGACACTGATCTGTCCCGAGTGCTCCTGGATGATGCCGTAGGAGACCGCCAGACCCAGTCCGGTCCCCTTGCCCACGCCCTTGGTCGTGAAGAAGGGATCGTAGATGCGCTTTACGTTCTCTTCGGAGATTCCCTCCCCCTCGTCGCGAATCTGGACGACGAGCCGGGAATCGCGGCGGAAGGTGCGGACCTGGAGTTCGCCGCCGCCCGGCATCGCGTCCCTCGCGTTGAGGAAGAGGTTCATGAAGACCTGCTGCAACTTGCCGCCGCTGCCGATGGTCGCGGGCAACGACGGGTCCAGGTCCAGGTCCACCTCTACCTTGGACTTTTCGAAGGAATGGTCCAGCAGGGAGACCGTTTCCAGCATCAGCGAATTGAGGTTGACCTTCTGGAAGTCGTTTTCGCTGACCCGCGCGAACTTGAGCAGGTTGTTGACGATCTCGGAGGCCCGGAAGCTCTGCTGTTCGATCCGTTCCAGCAGCTCGCGGCTGGGATCGTCCTTGGCGGCGTCCTCGAGCAGCATCTGCGCGTAGCTCGAGATGCCGGCCAGCGGCGTGTTCACTTCGTGGGCCACGCCGGCCGCGAACAGTCCGATCGAGCTGAGCTTCTCGGATTGCAGCAACTGGTTTTCGAGCTGCGTCTTCTCGGTGACATCGTCCAGCACCAGCAGGGTCCCCGAGCTGAGGTCGTCGGCGGAGACCAGCGGCGCCACCGTCAGCTCCACCATCCGCGATTCGCCCTTCGCGGTCTCGAGCCGGGTCTTGTAGATGCGGCCGCGCTCGGACACCTCCCAGCTGGATCCGCGAAGGAAGCGGGTCAGCACCGAGAGCAGCTCCCCGGGAAAGACGTCGCGTACGTTGCGGCCCACCGCGCGGGCCGCCGGCAGGCCGTGAATGGCCTCCATGCGGCTGTTCCAGATGGTGATCTCGCCCAGCGGCGAGAGGACCGCCACGCCCACGGTGATGCTCTCGATCACGCTGTCCGCGTACACTTTCAATTCGGCCAACTGAGCGGCGTTGCTCTCCAGAGACCGGAACAGCAGGGCGTTGTCCAGCGCCATCGCGGCGTAGCCGGCCAGCGTCTCGATCAACTGCAAATCTTCACTGCTGAGCCATTGCCCCCCCGGCCGGTGTCCCAGCGCCAAAAATCCGATGATCCGGTCGTGCACTTCGAGCAGCTGGACGGTCCCGAAGTCCATCTCGCCCAGCTGGCGGCGGCAGCGGGCCACTTCGTCCGAAGCGAGGCTCGGGAGCAACACCTGGGGCTCCTGGCCGAGGTCGCGCAGCACGGAATCGGCCGCCTCCAGCACGACGTCCGACTCGTCGCCGGCCGCACCCTGATACAGGTCGTAGTGGGGTTGGGCGGGCTCGCGGCGCAGGAAGATCCCCACCTTGTCCACCCCCAGCGTCTGCCGGACCCGCTCGGTGATCTTGCGGGAGAGCGCCGGCAGGCTGGTTTCGGTGCTCAGGGTGCGGGAGAACTCGGCGAACGACTGACGGTAGTCGTAGCGCTCCTTGTAGAAGTGGCGCTCGATGCGCTCCTGGATGCGGCTCTTGAGCGGCGCGAACAGCACGGCCACCAGCAGCGCGCCCAGCCCGAAGGTCAGCAGGCCCGGACCGCCCGAACTCAGCTCGATCACCCGCCCCGCCACCACCACCAGCCCGATGTAGATCCCGAGCAGCGCCGAGGTGGCCAGCAGGTAGGCCGCGCTGCGCTTGAAGATCAGGTCGACGTCCATCAGCCGGTAGCGGGTGATGGCGTAGCCGAATCCGAGGGGGACCAGCAGCAGCGTCAGGACCGACAGCTCCATCCACAGGCTGATCGGCCACCCGGCCAGGTAGGGGATGCCGTAGAGCAGGGCGAAGGGCGCCACCCCGTAGAGCGAGCCGCGGGTGATCCATTTCATTTGCTGGCGCTGCACGGGCGTCCGCAGCCGGGTCCGCTTGTAAGCGAGCAGCAGGCTCGCTCCCGCGAAGAAGGCCACGAAGTGGAAGAGCTCGACCTGGTCGATCAGGTAGCGTACAAAAGTGACCCGGGGCAAGCCGAAGGCGGCCAGCCAGCCCAGGATCCACAGCGTGTGCAGCGCGCCCAGCAACAGCGCCGGGAGGTAGGCCGCCGAGGCCAGCCAGCGGTGGTTCTCGAGCCTGCGCAGCGGCTTCGGGAAATACAGGCAGAAATGCGCGAACAGAGGCGGAAGCAGCAGAAGGGCGGCGGCGTCGAGGCCGTAGACGATCAGGTCGAAGGTGTCGGTGCGGCCCGAGTACCGGTACAGGAGGGCCACGAAAGCGACCAGGCAGATCAGGTAGAAATGCAGCGCCCCCACCGCATTCCAGTTGCGCAGGAAGATGAACAGGCCGATGGCCAGAAAGCCGAGCGCCATCGCCGTCAGCACGACGTCGATCGCCCCCAGGGCGGGCTCCAGGAACAGGGGCACCGGCACTTCCGCGGCCTCCCCGGCGCGGTCCTGCACGCGGTACAGTGCGGGGGTCCCCGGCGGCAGGCCCTTGGCCAGGAAGTCACGGACTTGGATCAGGTCGTCCAGCCCCCCCACGGGGATGTCGTTGACGCTGAGCAGCAGATCGCCCGGCTCCAGGTCGACCTCGGACTGCGGGCTGGTGACGTGCCCCACCTCCAGGCCCCGCGCCGCCTCGACCCAGACGATCCCGTCCGAGGCCAGCTGCCAGGATGCGCGGTCCAGGAGGTTGACGATTCCCAGACCCACCAGCACAGCCGACAGGGCCAGAATCGAAACCGGCTTGAAGCGCCACCGCACGTTCATCGTTCAAACGGGCACGCGGAGATACCGTACCCCTCCAATCTCTCTCACGGCAGCAACATTGATGCCACAATCCCGAACCCGCGCCTCAGAGGCTGAAAACTCGTTCGTTTTCGGGTAGATACGAGGCGTTCCCAGAGTCATGGCCGGGACCCTCGTCCAGACCTTGATCCAATTTATTGAACCGCACTTCAAACTTTTGGAGAGGCCGAAAATCCAGAGCAGGCAAGGATGGGCGGGGGCCTCGAGCCGCGGGACTCAAAACTTGACGGAGATGCCGCCCCGGACCGAGCGGGGCCGCTGCACCAGCAGCATGTCTCCGCGGGCGCCTTCCAGCAGCGCGACCTCTTCGTTGGTCAGGTTGCGCACGTCGAGCAGAATCTCCAGCCGGTAGGCGGAAAGGAAGTCCAGGCCCAGGAAACCGAGCAGGCCTTCGGGCACCGGGACCAGCTGGCGCACGAACAGGTTGATCCCTTCGTTGTTGGTGTCCCGGTAGTCGGACAGGGTGTCCAGGCTCAGCAGAGGCCGTCCCGACGGGACCGCCTTGACCAGGGCCGTGATGTGGGTCTGCGAAGCGGGGATGTAGGCCTCCACCTCGGTGGCCAGGCCGTGATAGTGCTGACGCCGCACGTGATAGGCGAGTTCGGACGCTTCGATGGGAAGCACCCCCGACTCATCGGCATCCACTCCCGGGGCCTGGGCCCGCAGGTAGGAAACCGTGGCCTTGAAGTTCGGGGAGAACTCCCGGGTCATCCCCACGCGGTACCCCTGGCTCATGGCCTTGGAGGCGTCCAGCGGGATCCACTCGCCCGAGCCCCCCGAGACGGTGACCGCCCGCAGCGGCACCGGAGCTCCGAAGACCTGGCTGCGGAAGGCGGCCAGCTCCAGCCGGGTCTGGTCTCCCAGCGCCTGGACCCAGCGGGCCTCGGTTTGCCGTGTCGTTCCGAACGCGAGCCCGCCGCCCAGCGGCGAGACGAACACCGCGTCCGAGAGGTGGACCGTCTCCCCGTCCGGAAGCGCCAGCGTACTGGAACGGGTGTGCCGCCTGGAGGCCACGCTGACCTGCAGTTGGGTCCCTTCCAGCGGTTGGAACCGGACCGCCGCGTTGGGCGAAAGGAAGGAACGCACCTCGTGGTTGCGGACCTGGTTCAGCTCGAATCCGATCAGCAGCGAGAGCGAGTCGCCGAAGTTCCAACGGTCTTCCAGGCCGGCGCTCAGGATCTTGGTGCTGGCCGCCGCCTGCGACAGGTCGCCCTGCCCCAGAAAGCCGCGTCCGAAGTCGGTCTGGCCGAAGCTGACCCGCCCGTACCCCAGGAAGAGCCGCATCTCGTGGTTGGAGCCCAGGTCGTAGTCCAGGACGTTCTTGATTCGCCAGGAGCTGTCCGAGCCGGAGTGGATCTGGCCGGCCACCAGGTAATCCCCGCTGCCGGCCAGCGACTCCTGGACGGCGAAACTCGTGGTGGTCCCGGCCAGGTCGCTGCCGGGAAAGCTGAAGCTGTCCTCTCCCAGCCCCGTGTCGGTCAGGACTTGCAGCGCCGCCCGGTCGAAGAAATATGGCGACGATTCCTCGGCGGGCGTGCCCGGGGTGGAGCGCAGGATCATGCGCCGCCCGGCGGCGCTGCGCAGCAGGGCGCGAAGCCCCAGGTTCTGCTGGTCGCCCCCCAGGGCCAGAAGGGCCTGCAGGACGAGTTTGACCGAGACCGTCTCCCCCGGCTCCACGACGATCAGCCTGCCCCGCGGGTTCTCGTACAGCGAACTGGTGACGCCCAGCTCGTAGATTCCCGCCTCCACGTCCTGAAAAGAGAGCCTTCCGGAGTCGTCGGTGCGGGTGAGAATCGGCAGGGCCTCGCGCACGCCGCGGGCCACCAGTGAGACGAGAAGATCGGGAAGGGGATTGCCGTCGGCGTCGCGCACCATCCCGTTGACGTGCCCGGCCGAAGCCGCCCACACGGGCGCGGCGCACAGCACGAGCGACAACAGCAGGACCAGGAGCTTCACGACGAGCCGAGGAGTATTCCGCATACCTTGATCAACAACCCCAAATACGACTCCCATTGTAGTGGCAACAGACGAAATGCGTCAACTGGAGGTTCAACCGCGGCGGAGTGCTGTACGCCGGTGTACAAACGCTCGCGCGATTCACCACTCGAGCGGGGTTCCTGCGCCGTCCGGGGGCGGATCGACGCCGAAGAGCCGGCAGAGGGTGGGGGCCAGGCCGGTCAGGGACGGATTTTCCGTCTGCAGGCGGCGGTTGACCAGGAGAAGGCCCGGGACCAGCTCGGCGGCGGCGCTGGCGTGGTCGCCGCTCCACTTCCGGAGGTTGGCCACCAGCACGTTGTCGGGTACTTCTCCCAGGGCGCTCTCCCAGGAGACCCGGTATCCCTCGCGCAGGCCCAGCAGGAGGTCGGCGGCGCCCGCGGGCCCCTGGCGGACTTCTTGGACGACCGGCTGGCCGGTGTCCGGATCGAGGTAGGCGGCCGCGTCGGCGCGAATCCTGGACACCAGTTCGCGGTAGTCGTCTCCCGGCTCCACGATGCCGTCCGGTTGGCGGCCTTTCAGGTTCACGTAGATGCCGGCCAGGCCGGCACCGTAGGCTTCCGTCTTGCTCCAGTCCACGGACTCGTAAAAGTCGCCGCCGAAAAACAGCCGGTCCAGGCCGCCGGCGGCCTCGGCCCTCTCCGGCTCGCCCTCCCGCAGGCGCAGATAGCCCTGCTGGTGCAGCCAGGCGTTGGTGTTGAAGTCCCGCCGCCAGCCGTGGATGCCGTGATTGGAGACCAGCAGCAGCAGGTCGTCGGGCCCCAGCCGGCGCGACACCTCACCGGCCAGGCGGTCCACGCGCCGGTACACGCGCTGCAGGGTGTCGGCGGCTCCCCGCCGGGCCGGGTCGTGCAGCGGATGCTCCGGGTCCAGGTCGCGGTAGAAGAGCTGGGAGGCCAGCTCGACCGCCTCGAAGAAAGCCGAGTAGACCGCCGCGTCCCCCCGGTCCAGTTCCTCGAGCAGAATCGTCTCCCACAGCTGGAGGCGGTCCAGCAGATCCGCCAGAAAGATCTCCTCGCTGATGCGCTCCGCGTCCAGCGCCCACCCCTCCGCGGCACGGCCGACGGTTTCGAAGGGACCGTGGCGGCCGGCCAGCTCGGCGGCGTAGCCCCCCGGGTGGGAGATGGGAAAGGCGGGGTCTCGCGGGTCGGCCGACAGCGGCTTCAGGTAGAGGCGCAACTCGGGGAAGGTCTCCAGCACGAAGAACCGGCTGATGCCCTGCGCCGCCCCGAAGTCGAAGCGAAACCAGCCGCTCCAGGAGCCTTCCGCCACGGTCTCCCGCTGGCCCTGCACCCGGACGTCCACCGCGCTGCGGTCGGAGTTCAGCTCGAACTCGGCGGTGACGGTGGCCCGCCCGGCGGCGGAGCCGGGCTCGGGCGGACCCGGAATCTCGGCGCTGGCCCGGCCTTCACGCACTTCCAGCTCGATCCGCTCCCCCGCCCACTCCACCGCCAGCAGGTCCCAGGTGGACAGGTCGCTGGCCAGGTAGGAGTAGCCGCCCCAGCTCCCGCGCACGTCGGGAGTCCCCAGGCCGCTGACGCTGCGGCCATGAGTCAGCGCGGCGGGAGGGAGATCCAGCGGCGCCCGCAAGGTGACGGTGGCGATTCCCGCTTCGTCCAGCAGCGCCCAGTAGGACGGCTGCGAGACCGGCCGTATGTGGGTGAAACCGCCCAGGGAGAAGCCGAGCAGGCGGGCAGGCTCTTCGAGGCGGCCGTAGGCGGGCTGCAGCCGGTAGGCGGACCGGGCGGGCCGGATCGACTGGACCAGTCCGTGCGCCCCCGGGTCGAGGCCGGTGGCAAAACTGGCCCAGGCCACCGCTGACTCGGGCGGAGAGGTGGTCCGCAATTC
>JBFGHG010000112.1:0-7711 GCA_041578395.1 Acidobacteriota bacterium | reverse complement strand
GTCGGGGTTCGACCGGTCGGCGAAGGGCGGGCAGTGCGTCAGACCCGTCAGGGCCGCGACGGCATTGACCGAGGCGTTGAAGATCAGCTTCGACCACTGGGCGGGGCGGGCGTCCTCGAGGGCCTCCGCCTTCAGGCCGGACTCCGCCAGCAGCGCGGAGGTCTCCTGGACCAGTTCGAAGGAAGTCCCGCTCGGCTCGAACGGCCCCAGCCAGGTGGGCGCCTCCAACTCGTACTGGACGTGGGTGTCGCCGTGGCGGGTGCCGCTCATGAAGGTGGTGGCCCGGATCACCTTGCCGATGGTGTAGCGGGCCAGGATCTCCTCGCCCCCCAGCCCGTTCTGAGCGGACACCACGGCGCCGCTGTCGAACAGGCAGCCAACCGGGCCGAAGGCGGCCTCGGTCTGGGTGGCCTTGGTGGCCACGATGCCGAGGTCGAAGCGGGGCAGCGCGTCGCAGTCGTGGCTGGCCTCCAACCGGACCTGAAAGTCGTGGCTGCCGGAGACCCGAAGCCCCTCCCGCCGCAGCGCTTCGGCGTGCTCGGGCCGCCTCACGTAGGCCCACACTTCGGCGACCCTGGCCAGGTGAGCCGCGTACAGGCTCCCGATCGCCCCGCAGCCGACGATGCAGACGCGTTTCATCCCGGCCTAGTTTGGGCTCAGGCGGAGTCGGGTTGCAAGGGCTGAGTCCCAGACAAAAACCGCGACCCGCCACCGCCCGATCAGTCCCGGCGAGAGACGGCAGCTTCGGGGTGTGATGGCTTGCCACCGCTTTGATTGCGGCAGGCTTGCCGGCCCGACGCGGCGCCCAGGTGCCGCTGACGAAAAAGCGAAGGCAAGCCTTCGGACTCCGGCCGCGTCCGGCTCGAAGTCTCAGATCAGCGCGTCAGAGCGAGAGCGGAATCTCCCTGGCCGCTCACCACCCCACCCCCTCCTCGAAATACTCGTGCAGCCCCTTGCGGGCTTCCAGGTTGATCCTCTCCGACCAGACGTCCACCGGATTCAGGTCGTCCGTCAACCTCGGCGCCCCTGTGGTTTCCGGTTCGATCCGGTTGTCCCAGGCGAAGATCCGGTGGCGCCGGGCGCCCCGCGCCAGGTTGCGTTCGAGCGGCCTCCGCAGGACGAGTTCCCGCTGGCTGGCCAGCAGTACGATGTTGCCCAGTTGCTGGGGCGAGCGGAACGTCGGCAGGGCGAGTACGTGGGCGAACTGCGTCTCGAGGGTGGCCGCGAAGGAGCGGACGATGCGGGAGTCCCAGCCGGGCGACTCGATGTTCAGCGCCAGCACGCCGTCCGTGGCCAGCCGGCTGGCCACGAGCCCGAAGGACTCCTGCGTCACCAGGTGAAAGGGGATGGAGCTGCTGCCGAAGGCGTCCATCACGATCAGGTCGTAGCGGGAGGGCGTGTCGACCAGGAAGCGCCGGCCGTCCTGGACGTGGACGCGCCCCTCGGACGGCTCCAGTCCGAAATACTCCCGGGCGACCTCCACCACCACCGGGTCGATCTCCACCGCCTCCACGTCCCAGCCGTGGGCGGCGAAATCCTTCACCACGGACCCGCCGCCCAGACCCACCAGCAGCATCCGCCCCGGGGAGTCGAAGAAGTGGCGCGCCAGTCCCACCACCGCGGCATACGGGTAACGGGACTCCCAGCTGTCCGGGGCGACGATGGTATGCACTCCCCCGTCGATGAGCAGGTGCCGCAGCTGGCGAGCGTCCACCACCCGGATCTCCGCGTAGGGGCTGTGCCGGATGGCCACCACTCCGGACCCCGTCGCCGGAGAGGGGCTGGGGAGCGCCCCCGCGGCCAGCCCCGCGACGACCAGCAGTCCCGGCAGCGCGGGCCGGGTGCGCATCTTCGGGTCCAGCACGAAACCGGCGGCCACCAGCGCGATCAGAGTCAGGCCGATCAGCTGCAGCAGGCGGCCCACGCCGACGTTGGGGATCAGCACGAACCCCGTGAGCAGTGCCGCCGCCACGCTCCCGAGGGTCGACAGGGCGTAGAGGTTGCCGGCCGTCCGGCCCACCACCCCCAGGCTGGACGCGCGCAGGCGGATGGCATAGGGGCTGACCATTCCCAGCAGGGTGAGGGGAGGCGCGAACAGCAGGAACGCCGCCACCAGCACGGCCACACGCAGTCCGAAGGGTTCGGCCACCAGCAGCACCGGACGCTGCAGCAGGGGAATGAAAAGGGTCCACAGGCCGGCCGCGGCGACCACGCCCGCCAGCCGTCCGATGGAGGCGGTCCGGTCCGCCCAGCGCCCTCCCACCGCATAGCCCACGCTCAAGGCGGCCAGGGTCACGGTGATCAGCGCCGACCAGAGGAAGAGGCTGACGCCGTAAAAGGGCCCCAGCACGCGGGTGCCGACGATCTCGAGGGCGAGAACCGCGCCTCCCGATACGAACACCAGAAGGGAAAGGTACAGAGCTGCCATAGAGGCCTCCTCGGCGATGACCGGTAGTGTGGACAGAGCCGGACCTTACTGAGCCCGGCGAAGGCTTGTCAATCGGAGGGGGTGACTCCGATCACGGGATTTCAGCGGCGGCCGGGCCACAATCGGCCTTCTGAGGACGGGCGCGGGCCCGCCGGCGGTGTCTGGAATCGAGGTTCAGAACCATGGAAGGGACTGGACAATTGCTGCTCCCTAGCACCCGGCCGCGACGGCCGGGAAGGACGATCTGTCTTTGCGATCCGGAACCGGCGGGGAAGTGGCCGGCGGCGGGCGGGACAATGGCCGCCGCCGTCGTGCTCGCCCTGGCCACTTCCCTGCTGCCGGCTCAGACGATCCGGGAAGTGCGGGTAGCGGCCCACTCCGGATTCGTCCGCGTGGTCTTCGAGTCGGACGGTACGCTCGAGGCGAGCACCCGGCGCCGGGAGCCCGGCGCTTTGGAAGTCCGCTTCGCCGGAGCCGCCGCCGCCAGCCCCGTCCTGCACGACCCGGACGCGCAGCTGGCGGCGATCGATTGGCGGCGGGACGCCTCGTCGCTGGTGGCGCGGCTGCAGCTCGGCTTCCGCTGGTCGTCCGAGCGGCAACTGGCGCTGAGCGATCCGGACCGGCTGGTCGTCGACCTGATTCGCGAGGCGGTGGCGGCGGACACGGAGATTCGGGAGCAGGGAGTTTCGGCGGCCGCCCGCACCGAGCTGGAAGCGGTCCCCCCCGGGCACGCGCAGACGCTTCCTTCCCCCTGGATTCCGCGCTTCCTGCTGCTGGGCGTGATCGCGAGCGGGCTGCTGTTCACCGGCACGCTCTCCTACGCCCTTTGGAGCAGGCGGGACGGCGGGCACGCCAAACGCGGCGGGGACGAGGACTATCGCCGGGAGATCGCCGAACTCGACTCCCGCATCCGGTGCCAGCTGGCGCGCTACCGGAGTTTGGGAAAGGGAGGCGAGCAGTGAGCAGCCAACCCGCGGGGCGCGGTTTCGGTCTGTCCCGGCAGGAGAAAGCCGACCTGGAACGGCTGATTGGGACCTCGCTCGGGACTGCGCCGGGCGAAAGTGTGTTGGACGCGCGAGTGCAGATCGAGGTCCTGGGCAAGACGGCCGCCCAGATGGCCGGCATGCTCCTGGACCTGGACCGGCGCCTGAACCTGCTCTACGAGGTCCTCTGCATGACTCAGCAGAAGAGCGCACTGATGGACGAGCGCCTGGAGGTCCTCGGCGGGGGTCCGCAGGCCCCCGAGGGGGAATGAGAATGACTGGAGACGCGCGAGACCTTCAGAGCCGGCAGCCCGGCGTCGAGAATCGATCGGACCGGCGCGCCCGGATCGCCGATCGGGTGCGGACCACCATTTTCGTAGACGATGCACCGCAAGACCCCGGGGCTTCGAGTGGAAAGCTGCGCCTGGTGAGGGAGGGCGTGACGCGGGACCTGTCGGTGGGCGGCGCCTGCGTTGCCCTGGAGACCGGGACCGTCGGCCTTCCCGTGGAGCGGCTGGTGGGACGGACGGTGAAGCTCCGGCTCGAGCTGGGCACCGCCGGACTGCAACGGCACCTGGACACGCTGGGCCGGGTCGCCTGGGGGAAGGAAGAACCGGGACGGCTGGTCCTGGGCGTCCAGTTCGTGGACACCCCGGAACACGACCAGAAGGTGCTGGAGCAACACTGCCTCGACGACAGTGGCGCCCAGAGCCTCCTGGACCAGTTGTGGCGGCTCCGGGTCGCCGTCGCCGGTCAGGAGGAAAGGAAAGAGCCATGACGGACCTTAGGCCGGGCCTGGAAAGACCGGTGCTGCTGGCGGTGGGAGGCGGCAAGGGGGGGGTCGGCAAGAGCGTCCTGAGCATCCTCATCGGCCAGTGGCTTGCCCTTCTGGGCAGGCGCGTGGTGATCGTGGACCTGGACCTGAGCGGCGCCAACCTCCACACGCTGCTGGGCATCCGGGACATCCGCTGCACGCTGGGCGACCTGCTCAGCCGGCGGGTGAACTCGCTGGCGGAAATCGCGGTCCGGACGTCGACTCCGAATCTGCGCGCGGTCTGCGGCTCGAGCGACGACCTGGCGCTGGCCAATCCCTGTTTCGCGCAGAAGATCAAGATCATGCAGAAGCTCCTCACCCTGGACGCCGAATACGTGGTGATGGACCTGGGGGCGGGCACCTCGTTCAACGTGTTGGACTTCTTCCTGGTGGCCGACCTGCAGGTGGTCGTGACCACGGCCGAGCCGATCGCGGTCTACAACGCCTACGGTTTTTTGCGCAACGCGGTATACCGGAGAGTGAGCCAGCTGACCCGGGGAAATCCGATGCTGCACGAGGTGGTTCGGCGGGGCATGGATCCGCACAACCGGGAGGAGCTGCACACACTCGGAGATCTGATGCGAACTATCGAGTTGCTGGCGGACCGTCCAGCCGTCCGGCAGCTGGAGCGTGCGCTCGAGCGTGTCCGCCCGTCGGTGGTGGTCAACCGCGTCCGCGAAGAACGCGACGGTAATGCCTCGGGCGTGATCCGCGAGGTGGCCGGCAAGTACTTGCGGCTGAAGGTATCCGAACTGGGAACCGTGCCCCACGACCGGCTGCTGGCCTCCATGGTCGCTCGAATGCAAGCCTTGACGGACCTCCGGGAGGGAGGTTCGTTCGAATCGTCTTACCACGTGGCCACGGCGCTCGTGGAGCAGGACCTGGCCCGGCGCGCCGGCGCCCGCCTCTCGCCGGCACCCGGGCGCTATTCGGCCTCGGCCGGGTAAGCGCAGCGGAAGCCGACGAAACCGATGGCGTTGGTGACGACGTGACTGTCCCTCCAGCGGGTTCGCAGGTTGACCACCGAGCCGCCGAAACTGGCGCCCCGGACGGCGCGCCGCTCCGGGAGCGCCATCGAGTCCCCATCGGCGACCGGCCCCCCTCGCAGCGGGTCCGTCTGCTTCCTCTCGGCATACCGAGGCTCCCACTCGTCGTCGAGGAACTCCCACACGTTGCCGGCCAGATCGTGAATCCCGACGCCGGTGGCCGGATAGCTGCCGACCGCCACCGTGTCCGCATGACCGCTTTCGGAATAATTGGCCCGTGCCGGATCCGGCGGTTCGTTCCCCCAGGGGAACTCCCTCCCGCCGCCGGCCCGGGCGGCGTACTCCCACTCCGCCTCGGTCGGCAGCCGCCCTCCCGACCAGCGGCAGAATGCCTGGGCGGCGTGCCAGGTGACGAAGACCACGGGGTGGTCGCCCCGGCCTTCGGGGTAGCTCCCCGCGCGCCAATGAGCGAGATACCGGCCGTTGTGGCGGTCCGCTGCCAGCCGCTGGGGACTCCACTCCGGGTGGGTCTGGACGAAGGCGGCGAAGCGGGCGTTGGTCACTTCGAAGCGGTCCAGGCGGAAATCTCCGACCGTCACCGGGTGAGCGGGGGTTTCGTTCTCGAAGACCCCGGGAAACTCGACTCCGTAGCGCTCCTTCAGGGCCGCGACTTGGGCCTCGTCCGTGCCCATGACAAAGGTGCCTCCCGGGACGTGGACCGACTGTGGGGTGGGAGGCGCCGTCTGGGGAGCCAGGAACAACCAGAGTGAAGCGAGTCCGCGCGCGAGGTGCATCCTATCCTTACTCCCGGTCCCGGCCCCTTCACCCCCAGGCCAGGCTGGCGTAGCTCACGAAGGAGCCGGCCGAGTCCATCCGGCTCTGCTGGTGGGACAGCAGCCGGCCCCGCTCTCCTTCCAGCAGGTGAAGCAGTGTGTACAGCGGAGAGAACCCGCAGATCTTGCGCCGGTCCTGCTCCTGGGCGACGTACCCGAAGAACCCTTCCGGCTCCCCCTGCAGCGCGGGTTCGAGCATCTCGCGGTCCTGGCGCATCACCCGCTGGACTTCCCGCTCGTCCGGCCGGCCGGGATCCCCGTAGCGGGGGCCCACGTGGGCCAGGTCGATGCTGGCCAGGTAGCAGACGCGCTTGCCGCTGGACTCGACCGCCTTGCGCAGCTCCGAAACGAAGCGGTCGAAGAGCCGATCCGCCCCGTCCGTGTCGGGCCCGTGCAGCTGCTGGTAGCCGAAACTGCACAGCACGGGCAGGACGCGAAAGCCCCCCTGCGGAAACAGGTGCTGCAGGAAGGGGATCTGGAACTCGATGCTGTGTTCACTGCGGTGCGTGAGGTCCTCCTCGAAGAGGCCGTCTCCCAGCCTCTCGTCCAGCAGCCGCAGCAGCTCCCGGTCGGCCTCCGCCCGGCCCAGCGGGCTCTCGAAGTCTTTGCGGGAGATGGAGAACAGCCCCGGCAGCCCGGAATGCCCCGTCCCCAGGATCACGAACAGCTCCGGCGGTTCGCTCTCGGCCAGCTCGCGGTAGGCGTGGGTGTAGGTGGGGCCCCCCAGCCGCAAGTCGATGTGGGGCGCGGCCAGCCCCTTCAGCCGCCGTTCGGCTCGCTCCTCGGGCAGGCCCGCGCCGCCCTCGGCCGCGTAGAACCCGTTGAGGGTCTCGAGCAGTTCGGCCGGCTGGCTCGGATAGCTGATCCCGGCGTGCGCCGCCGCCCGCGACTCGGCGGCGCGAAACTCTTCGGAGAGGCGCCGGTAGCGGCGGCGGAAGTTCTCGTTGTCCAGAAACCCCGCCTGGTCCAGCTGCGCCACCAGGTGTTCGATCTGCTCGCTGTAGACCAGCTGGCCGGTCTGGCGCGTCAGCAGCAGCTGAATGTCGCGGACCGAATTGCTGCCGTCCAGCAGAGGCAGCAGCGAGTAGACTTCCGGGGCCACCATCAGCACGTGATCGCTCACCCGCAGGGGGTCGCGCAACACCACCATGGGCTGACCTTCGTGGGAATGGGGGAGGGCCTCCAGGTAGCGGAGCCGCGGGTTGTCCGAGTCCATGGCGGGTCAGTTTAGCAGGCTCAGCGCTGCTCGATCCGGCGCAGCAGCTCTCCCGCCAACTCACCGTCCAGGCCGGCCAGCGACTGCTGGATCTGCCGCGCCTCGGCCTCCCTGCCCTGGCGCAGGTAGGCGACGCCCAGCAGGTAGAGCGTCTCTGAGTGCGACGGCCTCAGCCGGCGGGCCCTTTCAAAGGCCTCGACGGCGCGCGGCCCGTCTCCCAGCCAGGACCGGGCCACGCCCAGCCAGTGAAAGGCGTCCGCGGATTCGGGATCGGCGATGGAGGCCCGTTCGAACAACCCGGCCGCCTCCTCCCAGCGGCCCTGCCGCGAGCGGGCCTGGCCGAACCGGATCAATACGTCCGAGGTGGCCAGCGCCGGCTCCTGCTCGAGGGCCCGCTCGAACCGGGAGGCCGCTTCCTGCCAGCGCTCCAGCCCGGCCAGTGCCCGGGCCT
>JBFGHG010000111.1:0-7716 GCA_041578395.1 Acidobacteriota bacterium | reverse complement strand
TAGGCGATCAGCCGGTCGTGCTCGTCCAGGCTCATCTCCACCTGCAGCGCCATGGTGGATTCGAAGAGTCGGCGGGCCTGGCGGTTGGCCTCGGCGACTCCCAGGTCGACGATGATCACGTGCTGGCCCAGCAGCAGCTCGGTGTCGGGTCCGAACATGGGATGCACCGATGTGACGCGCACCCCGGCCGCCACCAGCCTCTCGAGCGGCTCCCGCAGCACGCTCTTGAGCGAGCCGATGTCGAAGACCAGCCCGCGGGGCCGGCGGCCGGCCAGGTCCCGCAGGATTTTCTCGCTCTCTCGCAGGGGCGCCGCCACCACGACAACGTCGTGCTCCAACCCGGCCTCTTCCCAGCTCGGGTGGTGCCGGAAGCCTGGGACGGGCCCGGCCGGATCAGCGATCACGACTTCGAAGCCCTGGGAGGCGAGGAAACGCACGAACCAGCGGCCCATACGTCCTGCGCCGCCAATCACCAGCACACGCCGGCCGCTGCCGCCTCCTCCGTACTCCACCCGCTGCTGCTCCTGGCGGGTGAGCGAGTGGCGGATCAGCAACTCCATGATCTCCTCGGCCAGGCCCCGGGGAAGATTCAGCTCGCGGGCGCCCGTCCGGGCCCGCTCCACCACTTCCTTCTCCTGCGCGAAGTCGCGGGTGCTCTGTCCCCGGCTCTGCTTGAGGCCGCCGATCTGGGCCGCCAGCTCCTGGCGTTGGGCGACCTTGCGGAGGATTTCGCGGTCGATGTCCTTCAGGCGCTCTCGAAGTTCTTCGATGGTAGCCACGTACGCTCTCCTTTGGGATGGCCTTCCCGGCCGTCATTGTAGTCCAGTGCTACACTGAGTCAGAGAAGGAGGACCCGCAAGCTTGCCGCTGCCCGAAGACGTCCTGGTCGGAAAGAGCCCTCTCCCGCCCAGGCCACCCAAAGAGCCCCGCCCCAGGATCAGGACGGAGTGGATCGTGGGCCTGGCCGCCTTGCTGCTGATCTCGCTGGCCGTGCTGCTTCTCTACCTGCGCCTCAGCGGTGTGGAGGAGAGCGTGGCGCGGGTCGAAAGCGGCATGCAGGAGACGCGCGAGAGCATCGCGGCGGCCGTCAAGGAGCTCGAACTGGCCAACCGCCGGGCGGCGGAGGCCGAGACGTTCGCCCGGGAAGCGGAAACAGCCCGCCAGCTGGCCCAACAGCAGGCGGCCGAGGCCACCACTGACCGGGAGCTGGCCCGGCAACGGGCGGAGGAAGCGGAGCAGCAGGCCGCCGAGGCGCGCCGGGAAGCGGACGCCGTCCGGCGGGAAGCGGAGCAGCAGCTGCAGCGCCTGGAGGAGAACCTGGGGCGCATCACGGACACGCGCCGCACCGCGCTCGGGCTGGTGATGAACCTGTCCAGCGACGCGCTCCGATTCGAGTTCGACAAGGCGCGCCTGTCCGGCCAGGGACGAGAGCTGCTGAGCCGGATCGCCGGCATTCTGCTCACGCTGCCGGAAGGCTACGGCGTCTACGTCTACGGCCACACCGACGATGTGGGGGACGCGGCGTACAACCTGGGGCTGTCGGAGCGGCGCGCCCGGGCGGTGCGCGACTACCTGGTCTCGGCCGGAATCGCCCCCGAGCTGATCACCACCAAGGGATTCGGTAAGTCCCAGCCGCTGGTGCAAGGGAGCGACGCCGCCGCCCGCGCCCAGAACCGGCGGGTCGAGATCGGAATCATCAACACCGACGTCCGCTACGTCGAGGCCGTCGATCCCGAGCGGATCCCCTAAAACACCTCCCGCCTCAGGGCCAGAGCCAGCCGAACGCCCCCGCCGTCAGCAGCGCGTAGATCAGCGAGTCGAACAGGTGCTTGAAGGTGTTGACCCAGGGCTGGCCCCGCCAGATCGAGTCCTGCATCAGCGCCAGTCCGTAGCCCGCGAACGCTACGGTCCCCGCCATCCGGAACACCTGCAGGTAGGCGGCCTCGGCTCCCAGGCAGCGGCCCGTCAGGTAGGCCACGAAGATCCCCGCCAGGATGCAGTAGAGGAACCACAGCGACAGGTTCTTGCCCATGTTGGGGCGGCCGGTCGGGATGACGGTGACGAAGCCGCAGGGGCCCGCCTCGAACTTCTTCATCAGCTCTTCGGACTGCATGTCCTTCGGGTCGTCCGGGCAGGGAAACAGGTAGTAGCCCGGCGCCGCACCCCGAATCGCCTCGAGAGCCTTCTCCTCCTTCGGGAGCTTCTTGTAGTCGCTGCGGTGAAACGGAAGCACCATGTGCAGAATGGAACTGGCGATGAAGACCAGCACCGCCGCCACCAGAATGGGGAGCCACAGCTCCGTCAGATAGACCATCTCGTCCTCCTCGAATTGGGGTACCGGGTAACCCTGGCTGCGGGGATTATAGGCCCCGGGGGGCTGTTCGCCAAGCAACAGTTGGAAAAGTGATTGCCGCCGCCCGCTCGGTGAGGGAGTGATGGACTCGAGGAGGACTTCGATGCCCTGCGTGCTTCTGCTGTTGTCCCTTTTTCCGGTAGTGTCCGAACTCTCGAGGGCGAATGCTGCCGCGGCGCGACCTCTGGCACGCGGTCCTCTTCTACGGCTCTTCGACGCGAACCGCGGCAGGGGCGCCTACCGCGAGCCGGTGGAGAAGCACCGGCAAAGCCCTACCTGGACGGAGGCGTCGACCTCGAGAGTGCGTCCCAGCGGTTGCTGGCGGCGATTCACGGAAAGCGGCAGCGGGTGTTCTGGATTCAGGGCACGGTGGTGGTCAGGAACACGTCGACGAAGGTTGCTGCGTGTAGTTTCCGAACAACTCCTGTCCGTCGTCGATCACCCCGTTGAAGTTCCGGTCCAGGCGACGCGCTCCGGGATACCGTCGGCGTCGATGTCGAAGACGACGCCCTCGGCGGCGCTGGTCAACTCCATCCGGTTTCCGTGAAGGCTCACGAGCAGTGGACTCGGTTCCTCTTCCTCGCACACACACGTCGCGGGATTCCAGCGGTGCCCGGGTGTCTGCATGCAGTTGAGCCGGTCTTCCTCGTTCTGGCAGCTGGCCGGGAAACAAAACACGTCCCCGGTAGGGAAACCCACCGCGCCCGTCTCGGTGCATTGGACCGTGTCCCCGCCGAAAACACACGACAGCCGCGCAAAGGTGGGCATGCACAGGCGGTGTGTCTCGAGCCGTGGCGCGCCACAGGCTTGACAGATGGTCGCTTCTACCGGGTCGGTAGGCCTCGTGTTTGGAAACAGGCAATTGTCGTCGAACAGGCGCGGAGCCGGGGCCGGCGCCTGAGCGGCCAGAAAGAAAAGGAGCGCCGCGGTGGTCATCGTGGCTCCCTTCTGGCGGGGCGCATCTCGCGGTCCAGGTCCGCCGAGGTTCTCGCCCGCCCGCGGACGAACTCGATCCATTGAATCCTGCCTCCGGGGTCGACCAGGGCCCGCTCGAGTGATTCCCCCTTAGAATCGATACGCCGCAGCGATTCCCCTCGTGAGAGTGACAGCACGCGCGCCTCCCGGCCCAGCATGCCCCAGCCGTCATCGAATTTGGCCAGGCTGTAAAAGACTTCGTCCTCGCCGAGGAAACGAACGTCCCCGATCTGGACCTGGGGGACCGGTCCCCCGAAGGTCAGGCCGATCCGGCCCGTGACGCGGCCGGACGACAGATCCAGGCGCTGCAGTTCCGCTTTCGACGTCGAGTATGCGTACAGGCCGCCCGCCGGCGAAAAGCGCAGGCGCGAGGAGCTGCACTCGGACAGGAAGGCGCGGACCGACTGCTCGGAGGCGACATCGAACGTCCGGTGACCGAAGGACCTCGTGAGCTGGCCGTCGGCCCCCAGTTCGTGAAAAATCGGCACGGTGATCGGGACGGGTTTGATGCTCTTGGTGCCGAGCCGGGCGTTGAGCTCTTCGACATCGTACCCCAGCAGATAGGTCTTGCCGTCGGGCGCCACCTCGACATCCAGGACCTCGAATCCCGAGAAGGCCGCCAGGACCTCGATCCGGGTCCCCTCGCCGTCAATCCTCACTACGTAGCTCTCCCGGCCTTCGTTGGCGCTTACTCCGGCCAGAAGCACTTCTCCGTCCAGGCTCACCGCCATCCCGTAGGCGACGAGCGCGATCGGTTCCTCCAGCGGGCTGCGGGTCCAGAGGTGGTTCAGCCGGCTGTCGTATTTGTCGACGTCCCCCACGGCGCGCCGCACGAACAGATCACCTCGTGCGTCGAACTGCATTTCCAGCGGCGACAGGCGCGCCTCGGACTCGAGCAGATACTTCTTCACGTGCTCCTGGGCGGATACTGCAGTCGTGGCCAGAGAGCAGCACAAACCGCCAGCAAGTAAGAGATTGAGACGAATAGTGCTCATGAGTTTTCACCTCATGATGTGGTGCGCGAGGGTGAATCAAAGGTAATCTTAGAGAATGCATATCTAGAAGTCAACGAAAGAATACACTCTTCTCCCGAACCTTCGTCGATAGCCGAACCCGTCCGCTCCGGTATAGGATGTGGCTTCATGCGCACTTTCTTCAAAGGGCTGGGGATGTACGTGCCGCCCAACGTCGTCGACAACCACCGTCTAGCCCGCCTGATGGACACGAGCGACGCATGGATCCAGAAACGGACCGGGATCGTGACCCGGCGATACGCCGACCCGGAACAGGGGGCCAGCGACATGGCGGTTCCAGCGGCCCGGGCCGCCCTCGAAAATGCCGGGATCGGGCCGGACGAAGTCGACTACGTGATCTTCGCCACCATGACGCCCGACTTCTATTTCCCGGGCTCGGCACCGCTGCTGCAACAGAAGCTGGGACTGCCTCCCGTGGCGTGTCTGGACATCCGCCAGCAGTGCAGCGGGTTTCTCTACGGCATGCAGCTGGCCGACTCGCTGGTCCGCTCGGGGTGTTGCGGCAACGTCCTGCTGGTGGGGGCCGAGGTACACGGCTGCTTCATGCCCTGGGTCAACGCCTGGGACGTGGCGCTGGGGCGTTCCGACCGGGAGATCCCGCGCGAAGAATACGAATGGAACACGCGCTTCCGGGACCGCACGGTGCTGTTCGGGGATGGCGCGGGCTGCTTCGTGGTTTCGGGTTCGGAGGATGGCGCGGGGCTCGAGGATTTGCAGCTGCACGCCGACGGCCGGGCGGCGGACCGGATGTGGGTCAAGGGGGGAGGCAGTGCCTTCCGGCCCTACTTCGACCCGGAGATGTACGCCCGGGGAGACACGGTTCCGGTGGTGGAGGGCCGCGACGTCTTCCGGACCGCCGTGACGCTGATGCCGGAGGCGGTGGAGGAGATCCTGGACCGCAACGGCTACACGCTGCAGGACGTCGACCTGCTGGTGATGCATCAGGCCAACCTGCGCATCAACGAGGCGGTGCAAAAACGCCTCGGACTGCCGGACGAGAAGGTCTACAACAACATTCAGAAGTACGGCAACACCACCGCCGCGACGCTTCCCCTGGCGTTTTACGAAGCGCGGTCGGCCCGTTCGCTGTCGGCGGGTAGCCTCGTCTGTTTCGTGGCCCTCGGCAGCGGTTTGACCTGGGGTGCCGCCCTCTACCGCTGCCCATGATGATCGAGCGGCACGGGCATCCTGCCCATGATCCCAGCAGCAGGGAGTGGAAGCTCGCCTGGCCGGCGCCGGTGGCGGTGGTCCTGGCCGTGCTCGTACTGCGCTGGCTGGGGCGCGGTTGGTGGTGCGGCGGCGGGGAATACTTCCTTTGGTCGGGGGCGGGGCAGATCCAGACTCTCCACAATTCGCAGCACCTGGCCGACCCCTACACCCTGACCCACGTCCTGCACGGCCTGGGGTTGTACCTGCTCTGGTGGGGCCTGGCCGGCCGACGGCTGGAGGTGGCGGCACGGGGCGGGCTGGCCGTCGCCAGCGAGGCCCTGTGGGAGGTCGTGGAAAACACCCCGGCCGTGATCGAGCGCTACCGCGAAAGCACCATCACCTTCGGCTACTACGGAGACAGTGTTTTCAACTCCCTGGGGGACATCGCCGCTTGCGTGCTCGGGTTCTGGCTGGCCGCGAAGCTTCCCGTGCGCCTGTCCCTGGTGCTGTTTCTTGCCATCGAGGCCTTGCTGCTCCTCTGGATCCGCGACAGCCTGCTGCTGAACGTCCTGATGCTGGTCTGGCCCAGCCAGGCGATCCGTGCCTGGCAGGCAGGCTGAAGGACCCGATGAGCGCCGCAAAGTTTCTGCGAAATAATTCACATTTCCTGTTGACACCCCCGACGCCGTGGTGTTAATTTATTCGCATCCGGACGGCGGAAGCCGGCCGGGTGGTTGGGCGATGGAGAACCGGGACCGGGTGAAATACTCGGAGTTGCTCCCCCTCCCCCGCGATCCCGATTTTCGCGTTTCGGTTCCGGTCTCCACCGCCCAACAAAGGGGACTCATTCATACTTCATAGCCCCCGAACCCTTCCTTGTCCTCCAGGACCCTGCCCCAGCCCAGTGCGGGGCGGGGTCTTTCATCGCAGAGTGCCGATTCCCGGTCGGCGGATTGCGGCTCGGGTTCGGACCGCGCCGAGGGTTATACTGCGTCTCGTGAGAATCTTCACGGCGACGCTGTTGGCAATGGCGTTGATGGGTCCGGGGCCGGGCGGGCTCGAGGCGGGCCAGTCGCAGGGGCAGCTTCGCCGGGAGGAGGCCCGCGACTACTTTCAGAAGTGGCTCGAGCAGGACGTCGTCTACATCATCAGCGAAGAGGAGCGCGACGTCTTCGCCCAGCTCACCACCCCCGAAGAGAAAGAGCAATTCATCGAACAGTTCTGGGTCCGACGCGACCCGGACCCCTCGACCGCCGAGAACGAGTTCAAGGCCGAGCACTACCGGCGGATCGCCTACGCCAACGAGTGGTTCACCAGCGGGCGAGCTGGCTGGAAGACCGACCGGGGGCGCGTCTACATCCTGTGGGGACCGCCGGATCAGGTGTTCAAGCGGCCGGCGGGAGGGACCTACGACCGTCCCATGCACGAAGGGGGCGGCACCACCGCCGTCTTTCCCTTCGAGCAGTGGAACTATCACTACCTGGAGGGGATTGGGGAGGACGTCGAGCTGGAGTTCGTCGACCCTACCTACAGCGGTGAATACAGGCTGGCCCTCCGGCCCGAAGAGAAGGACGCGCTGCTGCACATCCCCGGAGCCGGGCTCACCCTGGCCGAGGAGATGGGCCTGGCCGGCAAGCGCGAGCGCCCCTTCTTCTCGCCGGGCCGGCGGGAAACCTATCCCTTGCAAGACCTGCGCGCCAAGGACAACCCCTTTGCCCGCTACGAGACTTACCAGTTGGTACAGGCGGCGCCCGTCTCGAAGTATCCCGATCTGCGCGAGCGGGTCCACGTCGAGGTGGGCTTCCAGCAGCTGCCCTTTCGCGTGGCCGAGCAGTACTTCCGGCTGGGCGGCGAGCGGGTGCTGGCGCCCGTCACTCTCGAACTGCAGAACCAGGACCTCACTTTCCAGCCCGAAGCGGGGGTCCACGTGGCCCGTCTGGCCGTCTACGGACTCGTGCGGACGCTGACCAACCGCGTCGTCGCCGAGTTCGAGGACGACATGGTCACCTCGATTCCCGACGGCGACCTCCAGCCAGGCCTGTCCAGACGCTCGGTCTACCAGAAGACGCTGGTGCTCGAGCGGGGCCGCTACAAACTCGACCTGGTCGTCAAGGACCTGCACAGCGGAATGGTGGGCGTGCAGCGCCGCGGCCTGGTGCCGCCGCAGGCCGTTCCCGGGCGGCTGGCGATCAGCCCCCTGCTGCT
>JBFGHG010000110.1:0-7739 GCA_041578395.1 Acidobacteriota bacterium | reverse complement strand
AGGTCGGCGAAGACCACCGCGTGCCCCTTCTGCAGATGGCCGAAGCCCCCCTCGCTGCTGACGTCCGCAAAGCCCCGGCCCTGCCGGTTGCGGTACATCACGTTGGGCACCTGTCCGTCGAAGTAGGGGTAGCCGGTGCCCAGGTAGAAGTCCAGATACCCGTCGTTGTCCAGATCTCCGAAGTTGGCCCCCATGGTCAGCGTGATGCGCTCCAGCCCCAGTTGGCGGCCCACTTCCCGGAACCCGCTGCCGTCCCCCTGGTAGAGGTGGTGCGGTTCTCCGCGGTGGGGCAGTCCCAGGTAGCTGCCCGCCACCGCGGCCAGCCGGTCCGGGGGGACGCTCTGGAAGTAGCTGGCCACGAACAGGTCCAGCTTGCCGTCGTTGTCGAAGTCCCAGAACCAGGCGGGGAAACTGTCCATGGGCCGGCCGACGCCCAGGCGCTCGGCCACGTCGACGAAAGTCCCGTCGCCCTGGTTGCGGTAGAGCCGGTTGGGCTGGCCCAGGTTGGAGACGTAGAGGTCCGCGAAGCGGTCGCCGTCGTAGTCCCCCCAGGCCACCCCCTTGGCGAAGCGGAGATTCTCGACGCCCGCGGCGGCGGCCACGTCGGTGAAGGTCCCGTCCCCCTGGTTGCGAAACAGCTGGCCCGGGAAGCGCTGCTCGGCGGAGGCCTCGTTGCCGACGTACAGGTCCAGGTCTCCATCGTTGTCGTAGTCCGCCCAGGCGGCGGTCTGCGTCGGGTAGCTCTCGCGGGCCAGCCCCGCCTCGAAGGTCACGTCGCGAAAGGTGCCGTCGCCGTTGTTGCGCAGCAGCGAGTTGGGGTGGCGTCCCTGCTCGCCATACACCCAGGCCCCGCGAAGCACCAGAACGTCCACATCCCCGTCGTTGTCGTAGTCGGCGGTGGTCAGGTTGAGCCCGCCCCAGAGGCCCGACAGACCCGCTTCCACCGTGCGCTCCCGGAAGGACCCGTCCGCCTCCCGGCGGAAGAAGCGGAGCTGCCCCCGGCTGTCCCAGCTGGAAACGACCAGGTCCAGCCGGCCGTCCCCGTCGAAGTCCTCCGCCGCGGCGCCCCCCGACAGGTCGACCGTGGCCAACCCCAGCGGGCCGGCGATCTCCTGAAAACGCGGGAAGCTCTGAGCGGACGAGAAGGTATCGGCCGGGACCAGTTCGTGCTCCGCCAGCCCGTCGGGGTGGTAGCCCAGCGTCATCGCGGCCAGGTTGAGCAGCCAGCGGGCCGACAGGCGGGCCGTCGAATCGGTCTCTGACAGGGCCATCACTTCCCGGAAGTGCTTCATGGCGGCCTTCGAGCCCCGCTCGATCCGGTGTACCGCCTCAGGCGCGATCGGCAGCAGGCAGCTGGCCGCGTTGTGGTGCTCGAGGCAGTTCTCCGTCTCCCCCAGCCGCAGGTAGGCCAGACCCAGCTGATAGGCCAGCGACTGGCGGGCCGATCTTCGGACATTGGGAGGGAACCCCTCGAGCAGCGCGTAGGCGGCTTCCATCTGAGCGATGGCCGGCTCCAGGTTGCCCAGGCGCAGTTCCCCCTGGCCCAGGGTGACGCGCAGCCTGGCCTCCTCCTCCACAGCCGTACCGGGAGGCAGAGTCTCGAGGCGCCGGCGCAGCTGCTGGACCGGTTCGCGGCTCAGGTAGGGGTGCTCGCGGTCGCTCCACGCCGACAGCTCCTGCAGCTGCTGGAGCATGCGCGCGTGGCCGTCCGGCTCGGGAGCCGCCGTGGCTGTGAGGAGGAAGGCGCCGCACAGAATCAGAGCCGGCTGGCAGACCGACCGAAGGTGACGCTGCCGCGGCGCCCTGCTCCAAGGGGAGTGAGTGAACACTCACTCAATGGTACTCTCGAACGGATTTTTCTGGCAACTCGGGTTTTTTTTGGCATGATCTGTGCTCGTCATGGAGGATGAGGTCGTCTACATGGTCGCGGACGAGCGGCGAGAAGCCATTCTGCTCTCCGCTCTCAACACCTTCTCCAACCACGGTTTCCGCGGGGCCACTACCAAGCGTCTGGCCCGCGACGCCGGAATCAGCGAGGGGTTGCTCTACCGCTACTTCGGCAGCAAGCAGGAGCTGTACGACGCCGTGCTGGCCCATCTGATGGCCACCTCGCGGCCGATCCTGGAGGTTCAGACCCGCGAATCGGAGGCCGACGACCGCACGCTGTTCGCCCGTTTCGCCGAGGAAATCCTGTTGCACTTCCGACAGTACCCGGAGGAGATGCGCGTCCTTCTGTATGCCACGCTACAGGGCCGGGACCTCTCGCAGCTCTACTTCACGAGACGGGTGAAGCGGTACTACGAGCTGATCGAGCAGCGGCTGGAAGCCGGTCAGCGCGAGGGCCGTTACCGCGATTTCCCTCCCGCGGTGGGCGCACGCGCCTTCATCGGCATGATCCATTACCACGTCATCGTCCACACCACGGTCGGCAGCGACCCGGTGCTGGGCCAGCGGGACCCCGTGCAACTCGCCGCGGAGTTCACCGGCATCTTCCTGCAGGGTGTGGAAAACGCTCGGAAGACTGTGGAAAATTCCTGATCCCGTACACGGCTACACGGCGTCGGCCAGAACCGCTTCCGCCGCCCGCCGGCCCGAGACCATGGCCCCGTTGATGGACGCGTTGTCCCGGTGGTCGCCGCAGACGTACAGACCGGGCCGCGTTCGGACCGGCCGCTGCGGCTCGGCCAGGGCGGGGGGCACCTGACGCGGGAGGGCGCGCTCGATCCGGTAGGTGCGCAGCAGGCGCCATCCGGCGAGATCGCCGAACCACTGGCCCAGCTCCTCCCGGACCGCCGACTCCAGTGCGGCGTCGGAGGCTTCGGGCACTCCCAGAACCGACACCGAGATCAAGGCCTGGCCCTCCGGGGCGTAGGACCGGGAGACGGAACTGGGGACCGCCACGTTGTTGACGATCCCCTGGCCGGAGCCGTTCAAGACCAGGATCGGCTCGTCGACGGGAGGCCGCGCGGCGGCGAAATAGAGGCAGGTGACGGCCTGAAACACGGCGGGCGGGCCGGCCTCGAGCCGCGCCGCGTCCTGCCCGTCGGTGGCCACCACCACCGCCGCCGCCTCGATCCGCTCGCCCGACTCCAGGACGACCTCGCCCGGCTCCAGAGACCGCACCGCCGTCCCCAGGCGCAGCGACTGCGCCGGCAGGCCATCCGCCAGTTGGCTCGGGATCCGGGCCATCCCCCGGCGGGGGAGCACCGTCTCGCCGGCGGCCATCATGCGAAAGACGAAGTCGAACATCCGGCTGGAGGTCTGCAGTTCCGCCTCCAGGAAGATCCCTCCGAAGAAGGGCCGGAAGAAGCGCTCGATCATGCCGTCGCTGAACCCGGCTCGCCGCAGCCGCTCGAGCGTGGTCGTCTCGGGGCGTTCGAAGAGCGCCTCCAGCCCCCCCCGCAGCACGTCCGCGCGCAGCCGGCCGACCCTCCACAGGTCCGAAAACGAAGCCACCGGCCGCAGCAGGTCGCCCAGCGCCTGCAGAGGCCGGCGCCAGGGGTCGGACACGCGGACCAGGCCGCCGCCGGTCCAGACCAGCGCGCCGGGATAGAAGGGCTGCAGCTCGAGGGCCTCGTAATCCAGCTGCCGGCGGGCCTCCGGATAGGCGCTCAGAAACACCTGAAAGCCGCGGTCGAGCAGAAACCCGTCGACTTCGTCGGTGACGACCCGTCCGCCCACCCGCGGCTCCCGCTCCAGCACCAGGACGTCGGCGCCTGCGGCGGCCAGCCGCCGGGCGCAGGACAAACCGGCCAAACCGCCCCCCACGATCACCACCCGTTTCGACTCCGCCATGGCTGGATATCCTACCTCGAGCAGGCCGGCAGCCTGACGAATCAGCCATTTGGGTTGTGGAATTCCCTGTGGAAAACCGGCTCTAGGGATTGTTTATAAGTTGTTGAAAAAATTGCGTGTTACAAACCCTTGACAATCCGGGCCGGGCCGCCCCAGAATGAACTCTGCGGCTTCCGAGAGACAGATCGGGACACGGGCGCGAAGGGAATTTGGAGTCCGCCGAATTTTTTTCGAACTTGATCCCCATGCCGCTTGGAAGCCGCCTCCTCCCCCCCTCGCCATCTTCGTCTTGCAAGCGTGCGCGGGTTTCTGTCATTCTGAGGCGTCGCCGGAGCCCGGTGGTTCGGGCGGGGGAGATTTTTCGACGGAACCCGGGGGCCAGCGGCCCCCCAACCCGGATGCTTCACGAGAGTGCGCAGAAGGTTCGAGATTCATCCGGGTTTCCACGCGCAAGTCATCACTCAAGGAGAAGCCGTGAAAAAGACGATCGTTTGCATCCTGGCCACGCTCGCCTGCAGCGTTCCGGTCGCCGCGCAGAACATCGGTGACCAGGCAACCGCCGGATTCACCTCCTCCAGGACCTATCTGAACTCGGATCAGGGGAACTTCGCCCCGCCCCTGACCCGCACCCGGATCATCGACCTGGGTGACATCGCCAACGCCAGTTCCCTGCTGGTGTTCGACAACGCCGGAAATCCCAGGCTGCTGGTGGGCGAAGCCACCGCGACCACCACCCGCTACCGCCTGCTGGACGCGAACAACGGCTCGGTGCAATGGACGCAGGTGCTGGCGGGAAGCACGGGCACGCTTCGCTACGTGCCCTCTTACGCCGACGACGTGGTGCTGCTGGGAGGCTCGGCCACCACCGCCGTCTCCGCGGTGCGCGTCTCTACGGGCGCGCAGCTGTGGCAGGACGCCAGCGTGGGCGGCACGGAGGGGCGCTTCCCCTGGCTGACGCAGGGACTGGCGCTCTATCACGGCAGCGGCCGCGTTCGGGCGGCCGACCCCGATCTGGGCCCCGGAGCGGTCTTCTGGCAGTTCGCCACCAGCACCGCCCAGGCTCCCCTGAGCGTCTCCGGGCAGCGGGCCTACGTGCTCGAGACGGCCGGCAACCTGCGGGCGCTGGACGTCAGCACCGGCCAGAACACCTGGACGGTCCCCAACCTGTTCAGCACCAACCCCAACATCATCGCCACGGATGCCCTGGTCTACGCCAACGGCACGCTGGACGGGCTGATCGGGGCCTTCCGGACGGGAGACGGCACGCTGGCCTGGGCGCGCACCGTGGCGGAGCTGTCCGAGACCCCCGCCCTGGCGCTGGCCTACGACCGGCTCTTCGCCTTCACCAGCGACGACGGCAACGGCAACAGCCGCATCACGGCGCTGGACCCGGACACGGGCGAGGTCCGCTGGGAAGAAGTCGAGCCCGGCACCGGCATCGATTTCGGACAGCTGGCCAACAACGCCGTCTACTACTACCACCAGGCGACGGGCCGCATCCGCGTGCGCAACGCCTTTGACGGCAACCTGATCGGCACCGTCGCCCGCAACGGGGTACGCGGACTCTCGGCGGCCGCCGGCAACCTGTTCGTGCTGCTGGCCAATCAGGTCGAGGTCTACCGGGGCGGCAACACCATCTTCTTCGCGCACCTGGCGGACGGAGGGGGCCAGCGCACGCTGCTGACGCTGACCAACGACAACCGCAGCGCGCCGGCCGAGGGCCGCGCCTCCTTCTTCGGCACGGACGGCATGCCCCTGCCGCTGGCCATCGAAGGGGTGGGCGTGACCAGCGACGTGGAATTCATGATTCCCGCCGGCGGCTCGATCGGCCTGCAGTCGATGGGGGCGCCCACGGCTCAGGCGGGCTGGGTACGGGTCACCTCGGACCAGCCGCTCTCGGGCAGCGAAGTCTTTCAGTTCGTCGACGACCAGACCGGTCTGGTCGCCTTCGAAGCGGGGGTGGGGAACTCGCCGGGCACCGGCCGGGCCCGCACCTTCGTGCAGCTCTTCTTCCCGCCCGACCGGCCGATGACCATCAGCACGGGGGTCGCGGTGGCCAACCTCTCGGCCGTGGAAAGCGCCGAGATCGTCGTGACTCTGGCCGACGCGGCCGGAACCGACCTGGGTGAGGTGCAGTTCACGCTGCCCCCGCGGGGCCAGCGGGCCCGCTTCCTTCAGGAGCTGTTCGACGACGAGACCTTCAGCGGGTTCTCCGGAACGCTGCGCGTCCGTTCCCAGCTGCCGATCGCGGTGACGGCGCTGCGCACGCAGGGAGGGTTCCAGCTGTCGAGCCTGCCGGTGGGGCGATGACCCAACCCTCCTGATTCTCGAGTTCCCGGAACTCACGGGAGCCACGGAAAGTCCGGGCGGAGATCCCGGCTCTTCGTGGCTCCCCTCGTCGATGGGAGCCGTTCCCTCCGCGTCCATCACCGGCGGACTGCCTCCCTCTTTTCAAAAGTTGACGAGTTTGTGAACCTGTGGTTTCATGGAGGCAACCCTATTGCTGCCCGCCGGCCGGCCGGGTCCGGTGGCTCGCGCGGTGCCGCCTCGGGAGAATACGTCGATGAGATTTCGAGTTCCCCTGGTACTGGCGGTGGCCTGCCTCCTGCTTGGCGGCGCGCCGGAGATCCGGACCGCCGAGGCACTCGCCGAGGCGGAGAGTGCCGTGGTGATCCAGCACGGCGGCGCTCACGTCCGGCAGCTGGAACGGACGCACCTGCTGCGCCTGGTCCGGGTCGAATCGGTCGACAGTGAAGAGCAGCCGGACACACCCGGTTTGCGCCTGACCTTTCGAAACGAGTCGGAACAGCCCTTGACGGCCGCCGTGGTGGTCTTCCGCGGAGAATCGGCGCGGGACGGATCTTTCGAGTTCACCTCGCTGTTCGACGGGCGGCTCGTCCCCGGCGTGCACGATTCTCCGGTCCTGCCTGAAACCACGACCGCATTCGAAGTCGCACCGCCCTTCCGCCCCGATGTCCTGACCGTGGAGGTCGATTTCGTCGAGTTCGCGGACTCCACCACGGCCGGTGCGGACGGCCGGAAGGTGTCCGAGCGGATCCGGCTGCGCCGGGAGGGGGCATTGCTGGCGGTGCAATACCTGCGGAACCGGCTCTTCGAGCAGGGACTGCCGGAGTTGCTGCGAATCCTGGAGGGTGAACCGGGAGCACGGACTCCCGCGATCAGGGAGAACTGATGGTACGGACGGCATCGATCGCACTGACCGTCTGGCTGGCTCTGGCGGGCGGCTCCCTGCTGGCCCAGTCGGTCTGCGACTCGCTGGACTATGCCCGTATGGGGAACCCCGGGTACAACGGCTGCAACGTGGAGTCCGCCTGCTGGAATTGCGCCGGGACCCGGATCACGGGGACCATCGGCTGCAACAACGAGCTGGAGTGACACACCGGCGGACGCGATCTTCGCCTCGCTGCAGCTGTGGGTCGACGCCAACCACGACGGGGTATCGCAGGCCGCGGCTCCACTCCCTGGAGTCGCTGGGAGTCGACCGCATCGACCTGGACTACCGGCTCTCGGGGCGGCGCGACCGCCACGGGAATCTGCTCCGCTACCGGTGCCGGATTCTGGGATGGGATGACTCCAACGCGCGGCGCTGGGCCTACGGCGTGATCTTTCGCTGAGAATGGCGCGGCCGGGCGAACCGCCGGCTCAGCCCTGGTTCTGGTACCACTTGGCGTTGATTTCGGTGTAGTGCTCCCACTGCTCGGGGACTTCGTCTTCGGGGAAAATGGCTTCCACGGGGCATTCCGGCACGCAGGCGCCGCAATCGATGCACTCTTCGGGGTCGATGTACAGCATCGTCTCCTTCTCGAACTCCTCCTCGTCGGACCGGGGGTGGATGCAGTCGACGGGGCAGGCGTCGACGCAGGCCGTGTCCTTGGTCCCGATGCAGGGCTCGGTAATTACGAAGGTCATACGATCCACTCCTT
>JBFGHG010000109.1:0-7748 GCA_041578395.1 Acidobacteriota bacterium | reverse complement strand
ATGAAGGGGATTTCCATCGGGGTGGGGCTGCCGATGGTCTCCGTCAGCAGCCCGATGATGTTATGGAAGTACTGCGTGGTTCTGAGCCCGCCGTTCCACCAGGTCGAGTAGGAGGCCCCCGAGCGCATGGTGGCCCCCGGCTTGCCCTCGGCCACGAAGCGGGCGTGCATGGCGCCCCCCACCAGTCCCAGGCTGGCCGGGATCAGCGGATCCAGGTTGTAGTTGAAAGGGTCGCGGAAAGGCGGCGCGAACAGCACCGTCCCGGCCGGGCCCGTCTGGTGGTGGTTGTAGGCGATCTGCGGGAACCACTCCCGGTACAGGACGCGGTTGATGGCCTTGGACTCCGGCTGCGTCACCATGTAGAAGTCGCGGTTGTTGTCGTGTCCGACGTACTTCTGGTACAGCCGCGGCAGCCCCCGCAGTGACCGCTTCTCCGGCTCCGGGTTGCGCATGTACCAGTCCGCCACCAGGTCCAGGCCGTCGGGGTTGGCGCAGGCGGCCAGCAAAATCACGTCCCGCAGGATGCGCAGGGTCTCTTCGTCGTCGCGGCTGACCATCCGGTAGACCAGCTCCATCAGCTGCTGCGCCCCCAGCACCTCGGTCGCGTGCAGGCCGCCGTCGATCCAGACCACCGCCTTGCCTTCCGCGGCCAGAAGCCGGGCCTGCTCCTCGGTGACTCCTTTGGCCAGGGCCAGGCTGCGGGCGATCTCGCGGTACCGGTCCAGCTTCGCGTGGTTCTCCGGCGCGGTGATCACCGCCATCAGCATGGGCCGCCCTTCGGCGGTGGTGCCGATGCGATCCAGCCGCATCCGGTCCGACTCGCGGGCCAGTTTTTCCCAGTAGGCGGACAGCTGCCGGTAGTTGGCCAGCTGGTAGTCCGCCCCCAGTTCGAAGCCGAACTCCTCGAGCGGTGTGGTAACGTCAGCACTGGGCGCCGCCGCAGTCAGCAGCAAGGCCAGGGCGAGGACTTCCAAACGATGTTTCTCGAACACGAACACCCCCCGGCCCGTATTGTGGGGCCAACCCGGCGACCGGTCAATTCTTACCGGGTCGCCGCAGCCGGCGGTACCCGGGCCCGGATCGGAAGTATACCCCGCAAGCGTGTCTGCATCAGGGAGTTACGCCCATCCTTCGAGGATCCGGGGGAATTGGTCCGATGCGTGCATGAGGGGAATGGAAGAACGAACAGAGGGCTCGTAGCGGAGGGACAGTGGCGAATTGGTGGAGCCTGGACGCTTGCTGGATCGGAGTGTTCCTGGCGGCCGCCGCGGGTTTCGTGGCCGGGATGATCTGGGGGCAGGCGAAAATGCGCGGCCGGCTGCTGCTGGTGGCCCTGGAGTTGGAAGCCAAGAAGGACGAAGCCGCCGTGCTCCGCAACCGGCTGACGAGGCTCAGAAGCAATTGAGCAACCGGAACCGCGATCTGGAATCTGAAACGAGGCGAGGGAGGGACTCGCAAAGGAGAGGTTCGATGAACAAATTTTGGGTGCGTTGGACCCTGGGATTGGCGCTGCTGGCAGGGACTGCAGCGGCGCCGCTCCACTCTCAGGGTATTTTCAAGCTGAGTGAAGAAGAGGAACTGGCCATCGGTGAGCAGGCGGCCAAGGAAATCGAGCAGCAGGAGCCGATCCTGCGCGACTCCCGGGTGGAGTCGTACGTGAATCGGCTGGGGCAGGAGCTGGTCCGTTCCAGCGGGCGCAGCGACATCCCCTACTACTTCAAAGTGGTGGACGCCGCCGAGGTCAACGCCTTCGCCCTTCCGGGGGGCTACATCTATATCAACCGGGGGCTGATCGGGACCGCCGACAACGAGAGCGAAGTGGCCGGCGTGCTGGCGCACGAGATCGGCCACGTGGTGGGCCGTCACAGCGCCGAGCAGATCCGCAAGCTCCAGTTGACGGGCCTCGGCCTGGGAATCCTGGGTGCCATCCTGGGGGACAGGGGAACCGGCGGGCAGATCGCGCAGATCTCGTCGCAGCTGGTCGCCACCGGCCTCTTCCTGAAGTTCAGCCGCGAGGCGGAGCGCGAAGCGGACCGGCTGGGCGCCCAGAACATGTTCGACGCCGGCTACGACCCGCGGGGCATGGTGACGCTGTTCGAGAAGCTGGCATCCATGCGGCAGAGCCAGCCCAACGCGGTGGACAAGTTCTTCTCCTCGCATCCGGCCCCGGAGGAGCGGGCCGAGAACGTCGACGACCTGATCCGCTCTTTCCCCTACCGGCGCGACCTGCGGCAGAACAGCCGCGAGTTCGCCGACATCCAGCGGTACCTGGGCCAACTGCCGCCTCCCGTCCGCGGCACCAGCGACGATCCCAACGAGAGGGTGTCGACTCCCGATCCAGGGACCCGGCAGCCGGCGCGCACCTATCGCGGCCAGCGCGAAGACCTGGAACTGGCTGCTCGCTACGCCCCCGAATTCCTGGTGGGTCTGAGCGACGACCCGCGCCGCGACCTGCCCACGCGGCTGGACTTCGACGGCGACTGGGACACCAGCGACAACCTGGCGGCCGCCGAGGACCGTTCCTACCGGGCGCCGGCCTACGTCTACTACGGCGTGGCCGAGACCGAGACGCACCACTACCTCACCTACTCGCTCTATTTCCCCTACCGGCAGACGGCCGACAGCCGCGCCTCCTCCAGTAACGACGTGCAGACGGTGCTGGTGGTGCTGGAGAAGGGCGACCGCAACGACGACGCCGGGCGGGTGGCGCTGTTGGAAGTGCTCAGTGAGGAGGGCGTCCGGCGCTACCTGCCGGGGGCCTCGCTGCTGGGCGGTTTCGGCAGCTTCGCCCTGGACGGCGAACGGGTCCAGCTGTGGGTCGATCCGGAGGGCCACCGTGTGGAGGCGTACACGGGTGAGAGCGGCCAGCAGACCCGGGCGCGGCGCGGAGTTCTGCGCTACCAGTACGCGGGCCGGGCCGAGGAGCCTGCCAACGTCCGCGGCGACCGGATCGGGTTCGACCTGCTGCCCCTGTTCGAGCTGTGGGACCGGGCCCGAACCCAGCCCGGGTCGACCTTCGGCGAGGTCTACAACTTCGGGGCCGTGGAGATCGAGGTGGCCGACTCGCGCGGCCGCCGCGGGCGCCGTTCGGTGGAGGTGCGAAACGTGGGGACGGCCCTGTCCGGCGAGCAGCGTTTCAGCCGTGCCGGGGTCCTGCCCTGGGGCTACCGCGGGACGTCGTCGTCCAACGGCGCCTGGTTCTTCGACCCGGCCTCCCGGGTCAAGGAGCAGTTCGACCTGGGCGACGCCTTCTCCACGACGTACCTGCACCACCCGTTCCTGGAGGTCGTGCGGTAAATTCCGGAAATTCCGGGGTCACAGCTATCGAATATCGTCCAGGCAGGAGGCGGCGATATTCGATAGCGTTGACCCCGATTATTCCAACCCCTCCAGCAGCGCCAGGTAGGCGGCGTTGGTCCAGCCGAAACCGACTTCGTTGCTGTCGTAGCCGTACTGGATGCCGGCGCTGACGTCCGACTCGCGGCGGACCACGTCGTACTTCTCGACGATCACGCCGTGCTCCTCGAACTCCTTGGTGACCGTGCCCAGGAACTTCCGGGCCAGCCGGTCGGCGTCCTCCCCGTACCCGTAGCGGCGCAGCCCCTCCACGGCGATCATCTGCAGCGGCGCCCAGCCGAAGGGGGCGTCCCACTGGTTGCCGGTCTGCCGCGTGCTCGTGAGCAGCCCGCCGGGAGCTTCCAGCAGCGACAGGTTCTCTCGAACCCTCGCCGCCTGCTGCGGGGACGCCAGGCCCACCCAGAGCGGGTAGAAGGTCGTGGCGTACTCGTAGCGGCGGCGCGACCCCGACTCGAAGTCGTAGTCCAGGTACAGCCCCGCGGCCTCGTCCCACAGGTAGGCGTTGACCGCTTCCCGGCGCTCCCGGGCCCGGCCTTTCCAGACCTCGGCCGCCTCTTCGTCCCCCAGGATCTCCTGGATCTCGGCCGCCTCGGTCTCCATGACGTAGAGCAGGCTGTTGAGGCAGACCGGGTTGTAGAAGACGATGCCCACGTTGAAGGGGCCAAAGCGGTTGGAGGGGTCGAAGCCCGATTCGCGCATCGAGCGGTCCCCCTTGTAAAACAGCGGGGTCAGTTCGTCCTTGTCGCGGTCGTAGAAACGGCCGACATCGTAGTCGGTCACTTCGTTCCCGCGGTAGAATTCGCGGACCCGATCGTAGTGGGTGCGGCCCTGAGCGTCCTTCTCGTCGGCGATCACCTCCGGCGCCGGCCCCTCCCCGACGTCCCAGTAGCGCGACAGCCCGGTCTCGGGGGTCAGGTGAGGCTCGCTGGTCCAGAAGCGGTAGTACGACTCGACCGCCGGCCAGGCGTTGCGCAGCCAGGCGCGGTCCTCGGTCTGCTCGTAGACCCCCAGCAGCATCTGCGTGAGGAAGGGAGGCTGGGAGCGGGTCAGGTAGTAGGTCCGGTTGGCGTTGAGGATGGTCCCGTAGTACTCGATCTCGTAGAGGAAGTTGTCGGCCATGTGGCGCGCCATCTCCAACTCGCCGTCCAGCAGCAGGCCGACCTGGATGAAGTAGCTGTCCCAGCCGTACATCTCGTTGAAGCGCCCCCCCGGAACCACGTACGGGTACGGCAGGTAGAGGAGGCCCTGCACCTGGACCTCTCCCCGTTCGGGCAGCGGCTGCAGCTCGAGGAAGCCGGATTCGGTCCGCGACAGCGCCGGGGCGAGCTTCTCCCGCACACCGTCCAGGTCTTCCTTGCGGGAGACGTAGACGATCCAGGGCTCCCCCTCGGCCGGTTCCACCTTGGGGTCGGGGGCGGCCTCGATCAGGTCTTCGTGTGAGCGGCGCAGCGTTGTCCAGGTGCGCTGGATGTACTCGCGGACCGGGCCAATCCGCTCCTGGGTCAGCTCGTCGCCGCCCGTTGGCGCGTGCTCGGGTCCGCCGCCGCAGGCCGTCGCAAGCAGCAAGCACGGAAAGAAGCATCTTCGGTCTAACATCGATTCCCCCGCCCCGGGTTATAGTGCCGGCCCGGGACGGAGTCAATCGCGGGGCAGCAGGCGGCAGCCCGGATCGCCGGCGAATTCGCCTTCGGGGGTTGTCCCTGGCGGGCCGGATTCAACCCCCGAAAGCTGCAGATGGCGGCCGGAGACTACTTCGAGATGATGACCACCACGTCTTCGCCGACGATCGGCGTTCCCCCGAATTCCGCCAACAGCTGACCCGTCACCTGCAACACCACCACGTCGCCGTCGTTGACCGGGCCGAGGGCAGCGACGACATCCTGTTTGGGGAACTTGAGAGTCAGGTCGAGAAAGCCGTCCGGGCCCTCGTCGGTGCAGTCGAAGGCGTCTTCTTTTCCGATGAAGGGCTCGAATGGGGTCGCGACGTCCTGGAAAGCCGAACGCACCGGTGCCACGCCCTCCAGGGCCAGGGTAGCGATGTCGATCTGCGTCACGTCGAAGTCGTCCGTACCGAGAATCGCCGCCGGCAGGATTCCACGGCTGCCGACATTCAAGGGGTTGCGGCAGGAGGTGGGTTTGATGTCGAAGGGAACCTCGATCTCCAGGCCAGCCAGAGGGCAGGTGCCCTCTTCCACTTCGAACGCTTCGTAGAGGCCGCTGAAGGCGTCTTTGGCCAGGACGGCTTCCAGAGGCGCGTAGGTCACCGGGTCGCAGGTGAGGTCTTCCACGCGTCCCGAAGTCGTTGCAAACTGGGAGATGAAGGCGCCCGTGTCCCGGTTGACTCGCCGGATCTCTGCGGCGCCGTTGCGCCCGATGTACAGTGTGTTGGCAGAGCCCACCACGACGCCGCTGACCAGCCCGTCGGTATTCCCGCCTGCATCCATCGGCGCGACTGTGCTCAACAGCATGCCGAGCGGATCGTTGTCGCCCAGCCCGAACTCATACACGTTCAGGTTGACGTCGGGGCTGTACCAGAGGGTGTCCCGCTCGGCATCCCAGGCCACTCCGTCGATCAGGCTGATACCGCCGACGCCCGGATTGAACTGAAAGGTGGCCAGGGAGTTGCCGCTCATCGTCGGGTCCCCCAGCGCGATCTGGTACACGTTGTTGCCCAGGGCACCCCAAAGCAGGCCTCGCTTGGCGTCCCACGCGACGGCGCTGACTGCGACGGGGGCGTTTCCGGCGTCCACCACCGTCTTGGTGGCGGTCAGCGCCGCGGCGCCGTTGCCTCCGACGGGCGGTGTGTACACGTCCAACACGTTCCCGAAGAAGTCTCTCGGCGCGATGTACACCACGCCCCCGGCAACCGGTACCAGGGTTCCGCCGACGCTCGAGTTGTTGCCCGGCAGCGTGACCGTTCCCAGCAGATCGCCCGGTATGGAGAACACCGGCGAGGCGCAAAGGAGGAGGAGGGCTGCAAGAACCCATGCGGTCGAACAAAGCTTGTTGTTCATTGAATCACCTCTCGGTTTGTTCGAACCCACGGTTTGAAGGGGATTTGGCCGATTCTCGAGCTGGCCGGCAGTTTCGGAGGCGGGGTCAGGCGTGTGTGGAGGGGCTGAAGTTGCCGCCAGCAAACTTAAAACCGTGACTCCGAAAAGCGGATACTTGAGAGTCAATATACGAGAATCGGAATGGGATGTCAACTGGTCTGAAACCCCTACAAAAAAGTGAAGGTTACGCTCGAAGATCGCACTGTCCAGAAGACGACGGCGCGGGAAGGCCGTCCCATGGCTTGCCCCTGCTTCCCGGGCAAGACTGCGGCCTACGTGTTTGGATTGCGAAAGTCGAAGGCAACGCCTAGAATCAGCCGGACTTCGGCTTCAGCCTCGGAGGGAGGAGCGCAACTGGATGGCAGGCATAGATTTTTTCATCATCGTCGTTTACTTCATCGGGATCTTCGGGATCGGCTTCTACTTCCGCAAGAGCAAGGACACCACCGACTACTTCCTGGCGGGGCGATCGGTGGGCTGGGTGGCCATCGGAGCCTCGCTGTTCGCCACCAACATCTCCAGCGAGCACCTGGTCGGCCTGGCCGGCAGCGGCGCGGCGACGGGCCTGGCGGTGGGGCATTTCGAGTGGCTGGCGGTGATCATCGTGCTGATCCTGGGGTGGGTCTTCGTCCCCTTCTACCTGCGCTCGGGCGTGTTCACCATGCCGGAGTTCCTGGAACGCCGCTACGGCCCGGCCAGCCGCACCTACCTGACCTGCGTGTCGATCGCCGCCTACATCTTCACCAAGATCTCGGTGTCGCTGTACGCCGGAGGCCTGCTGATGGAGAAGCTCTACGGCTGGGACTTCTACCTCACGGCGATCGTGATCGTGGCGCTGACGGGCGTCTACACGATCGTCGGCGGCCTGCGCGCCGTGATCTACACCGAGCTGGCCCAAGCGGTGATCCTGATCGGCGGCTCGGTGACCCTGACCATCCTCGGCCTGGTGGAGGCCGGGGGGATGGCGGGTCTGCGGGAGTCGGTGCCGGCCGACTTCTTCGACATGATCCGGCCCATGAGCGACCCCGACTTCCCCTGGACCGGCATCTTCCTGGGTGCTCCCATCCTGGGCATCTGGTACTGGTGCACCGACCAGGTGATCGTGCAGCGCGTGCTGGGGGCCAAGGACGAGGCCAATGCCAAGCGGGGCACGATCCTGGCCGGGTTTCTCAAAGTCCTTCCCGTCTTCATCCTGGTGCTGCCGGGGCTGGTCGCCAGGAAGCTCTTCCCCGAGGTGCAGGGAGACGACGCCTATCCGACGCTGATCCAGGCCCTGCTTCCCACCGGGCTGATCGGCGTGATGGTGGCGGCCATGCTGGCCGCGCTGATGTCCTCGCT
>JBFGHG010000108.1:0-7788 GCA_041578395.1 Acidobacteriota bacterium | reverse complement strand
CCTGGCCAGCATGAGCCACGAGCTGCGCACCCCGCTCAACTCCGTCATCGGCTTTGCCGGCTATCTGCTGGAAAACCCGGAGCGCGAGCCGACCGAGCGGGAAGTCAGCTGCCTGCGGCGGATCCTTTCCAACGGAAAACATCTGCTGACCCTGATCAACCAGATCCTGGACCTCTCCCGGATCGAATCGGGACAGGTGGAGGTGAAACCGTCCCGCTTTTCGGTCACGGAAATGGTCCGGGAGACCCTCTCGGAGCTGGAGAGCCAGCTGCCGGACAAACCGGTGAAACTGGCGCTCGACCTGCCGGAGCGGGCCTCTCCGCTGGAGAGCGACCGCGACAAACTCAAACAGGTGCTGATCAACCTGCTGGCCAACGCGTTGAAGTTCACCGAGAAGGGCACGGTCCGGGTCCGCCTACGGGTGGACAAGGACGGCACTCCCACCCGCCTGGAAGTGTCCGACACGGGAATCGGGATTCCCCTGCAAAGACAGCGCCTGATCCTGGAGCCGTTTCAGCAGGCGGACGGCAACGTTGCCCGAAAGTACGGCGGGTCAGGCCTGGGGCTGACCATCTGCAAGTCCCTCTGCCAGCTGCTCGGCTACCGCCTGGAGGTGCAGAGCTCCCTGGGCCGAGGCTCGACCTTCTCCGTGGTATTCCGCTAACGCACAGTGTACCCTTCCCCCCAATGCCCCCCTCCAACCACTCCGAAACTCGCAATCGCAACCGCAATCGTGATCGTAATCGAACCCTCTTGGTCACCGCCGCCATCACCCTGGCTCTCCTGACCCCCGCCCCCGCCCAGACTCCGCCGGGCGTCTTCCAAAACACCCGGGACATCGGCGCCATCCAGGCCGCCGGCTCCGTCGCCTACGACCCGCAGCGGCAGGAGTACCGGATGCACGGGGCCGGCGCCAACATGTGGTTCGCGCAGGACCAGTTCCGCTTCCTCTACCGCCGCCTGGAGGGAGACTTCCTGGTGCGGGCGCACCTGCGCTTCGAAGGCCGGGGCCGTCACCCGCACCGCAAGATCGGCTGGACCGCCCGCGCCACGCTCGAGCCGGGCTCGCCTCACGCCGCCGCCGTTGTGCACGGCGACGGCCTCACCTCGCTGCAGTTCCGGCGCTCGCCGGGAGGTGACACCGAAGGTCTCGATTTCGCCGTCGGCGGGGCCGACGTCCTGCAGCTCGAGCGGCGGGGCGGCGTCTTCACGATGTCGGCCGCCCGCTTCGGTGAACCCTTCGCGAGCCGGACGGTCGAGCTGGACTTGCCCGGCCCCCTCTACGTCGGCCTGTTCGTCTGCTCCCACCAGGCCGGGGTGCTGGAGTCGGCCCTCTTCTCGAACGTCCGCATCGTGATCCCCGCCCCGGACGGCCTCGTCCCCTACCAGGACTACCTGGCCAGCAACCTGGAGGTCCTGGAGGTGGAGAGCGGCCACCGCCGGATCGTCCACCGGACGGCGGATTCGATGCAGGCGCCCAACTGGACTCCCGACGGGCGGGCGCTGATCTACAACCGCAACGGGCTGCTCTACCGTTTCGACCTGGAGCGCGGCGAGCCGGCGGTGATCGACACCGGGTTCGCCACGAGCAACAACAACGACCACGTCCTGTCCAGCGACGGGACGATGCTGGCCATCAGCCATCACAGCGACGAGGACGGCGGCGCGTCGATCGTCTACACTCTGCCGGTGGCCGGTGGCACCCCCCGGCGCGTCACCCCCCGCGGCCCTTCCTATCTGCACGGCATCTCGCCCGACGGGAAGTTCCTCCTCTACACGGGCGAGCGCGGCGGCGAGTTCGACGTCTACCGGATCTCCGTCCAGGGGGGCGAGGAGACGCGGCTCACCGACGCCCCGGGACTGGACGACGGTCCCGAGTACTCGCCCGACGGCCGCTTCGTCTACTTCAACTCGGCCCGCACCGGGAGCATGGAGATCTGGCGGATGAAGCCGGACGGCAGCGAACAGGAGGCGCTGACCAGCGACCGCTTCCAGAACTGGTTTCCCCACCCCTCTCCGGACGGGAAGTGGATCGCGTTTCTCTCCTACGCCGGCGAGGTCGACCCGGAGGACCACCCCTTCTACCGGCAGGTCTACCTGCGCCTGATGCCGGCCGAGGGCGGCGAGCCGAAAGTGATCGCGTACCTCTACGGCGGCCAGGGCACCATCAACGTCCCCTCCTGGTCGCCGGACGGCAAGCGGCTGGCGTTCGTGAGCAACACCGGGGGGATCAACGATGAATGATCGATGGGGATCGATGGACGGAATCAGAAGTCCACGATCAGAGTGATCCCTGCTTCACCCCGCGCAGGGGACAGGTGGGGCATCCAGGTGGTGCGGCGGCGGGTCTTCTTCTCCTTTTCCTGGCGGATCACGGTGCGGCCGACGATGTAGCCGAGCGTGGCTCCCGCCACCACGTCGGTCAGGTAGTGGACGTCCTCGTCCAGGCGGGAGACCGCCACGATGGTGGCGCCCAGGTAGGCCGGGATGCGGGCCCTGGGGTGGTAGTGGCTGAAGATGGTGGCGAAGGCGAAGGCGTTGGAGGTGTGCCCGGACGGGAAGGCCCGGCGGTTGGAACGGTCGGGCCGCTGGCGGTTCACCGCCAGTTTCATCCCGGTCGTGACGGCGGAGGTGACGGCGAAGCCCTGTGCCAGCGAGTAGGACATCGCCTGCATCTGCCGGTCCTCCCGGAAGTGCCCGGTCAGGGCCAGGACGCCGATGGCGCCTCCGATCACGCCTCCGCTGCCGGGAATCTCTCCCAGCACGTCGCCCGCCGCTGCAAGCCGGCCGGCCCGCCCGAAATACCGCTGTGCGTCGTCGTCGAAAAAACCGGCCGCGGCGGTGGCGCCGGTCCCGATCAGCAGGGGAGCCAGGTTCTCTTCGGAAGCCAGGCCCAGGAAGTTGCGGACCAGGTCGTGGGGGAAATCGCGGAAGCGCACCGGCGGGTGGTCGTCTTCCGGAGCGGGAGACAGGGCCCCGAGCAGCTTCGCCTGCCGCTCGTCTTGCTCCCCGTGAGGCGTTTCGGCCAGCAGGGGGGCGGCCCCTCCGAACAACACCAGTGTCAGCAGCAGGGCCCTGGTCATGAGCGGCACCCTAGCAGCCCGAAGATGACGAAGAGATGACGGCGCGGGTGACGGCGGACACTCCTCATCGTCCCGTCATCTGCTACCCGGTAGGATGCTATGCTCGGGGCAACGGGACGGGTGACGCCGTGAGAGTATTGCTGATCGAGGACTCCGGGAGGTTGAGGACGTACCTGGGCCGCGGCCTTCGCCGGGCCGGCTTCGCGGTGGACACGGCCGCCGACGGGGAAGAGGGGTTGTGGTGGGCGTGCTCGGATCTGTTCGACGTGATCGTGCTGGACCTGATGCTGCCCAGGCTCGACGGCCTCAGCGTGCTGCGCAGGCTGAAAGAGGAGAACTCTCCCAGCCAGATCCTGATCCTGAGCGCCCGCGACAGCGTGGCCGACCGCGTGGAGGGGTTGCGGCTGGGGGCCGACGACTACCTGGTGAAGCCCTTCGCGCTGGACGAACTGATCGCGCGCATCCAGTGCCTGCTGCGCCGCCATTACCGGGTGCGGGCGCCCACCGTGGTGGTGGGTGACCTGGAGATCGATCTGGCCCGCCGGCGCGTCCGGCGCGGACGGGAAGCGATCCCGCTGCCGCCGCGCGAGTATGCGCTGCTCGAGTTCCTGACGTTGCGCCGGGGGGAGGTGGTCTCCCGCACCGAGATCGAGAGCCACATCTACGACGAGCGGGCCGAGCCCGTCAGCAACGTGGTGGACGTCGCGGTCTACTCGCTGCGCAAACGGATCGACCGGCCGGGCTGCCAGTCCCTGATCCGGACGCGCCGCGGCCAGGGGTATGTGCTCGAATAAATCTCAAATCTCAAATTTCAAATCTCAAACGCTGTATGAACTCAAACGCTGTCGGAGCCGGAAGACTCGAAAGCTGAAACGTGGTGAGACCGTGACATCGATCGGGCGATGGCTGACCTGGCGGCTGCTGGCGGCGCTTTCCGCTTTCGTGCTGGTGTGCGGGCTGGGCTTCTTTCTGATCGTGCGCGGGCTGCTGGTGGAAGAGTACGACGCCGCCCTGCGCGACGGCGCGGAGGCGCTGATGGCGCTGGTGGACCAGGAGCGCGACGGCACGGTCGACTTCGAGCTTCCCCCGGAGCTGGCGCCCCGCTACGGCCTCTCGGCCGAGCCGGAGTACTTCGAGATCTGGCTCGAGGACGGCCCCTCGCTGGCCCGCTCCGAGTCGCTGGGCGTGACTCACCTGCATGCTTCGGCCGGACCCCCGGAGTCCGGCGCCGTCTGGGACCTCGAGCTGCTCGACGGCCGCGCCGGCCGGGCCGTCGCCGTCGAGTTCACCGAGGCCTGGGAGCCGGACGACGACGACGAGGACGAGGAGGACGCCGTGGGGGGCGAGCCTCCTGCGCCGGTGCGGCTGCTGCTGGTGCACGCGCGCTCCCGCGAGCCGCTGGACCACATGCTGGGGACGATGCTGGCCGCGCTGGGCGCGCTGGGGTTGCTGATCCCGCTGGGAAGCGCCGTCCTGGTCCGCTGGGTGGTGGCCCGGGGACTGGCGCCCCTGCACCGGATCTCCCGCGAGATCACCAAGGTCGACCCCGACAACCTCTCGCACCGCTTCTCCAGGCAGGCAACCCCCGAAGAGCTGCTCTCGGTGGTCGACCGCCTCAACGGCCTGCTGGAGCGCCTCGAGGAGGCTTTTGCCCGCGAGAAGCGTTTCAGCGCCAACGTGGCCCACGAGCTGCGCACGCCGCTGGCGGAGCTGCGGGCGGTCTCCGAGGTGGCGCTGCGGGGCGGCTCCAACGGGCGGGCGTTCGAAGACGTACACGACATCGCCCTGCAGATGGAGCGGATCGTGGTGACGCTGCTGGCTCTGAGCCGGGCCGAAAGGGGCGAGGAGACCGTCCGGCGCGAGGACCTGGACCTGGTCCAGCTGCTCGAGAAGAGCTGGGCGCCGCACGCCCGCCGGGCCCGCCGGCGGGGAGTCGCCTGCCGCTTCCAGCTTCCCCCCCGGGCGCCCATCCGCAGCGACGCGGCGCTGCTGGGGGCGATCCTCTCCAACCTGCTGGAAAACGCCGTGGTGCATTCGCCGCCCGGCGGCAGCATCGAGTGCCGCCTGTCCGAAGATCACGACTGGGTGCTGACCATCGCCAACCCCGCGCCGGAACTGGAGCGCTCGGACCTGGCGCACCTGTTCGAGCCGTTCTGGCAGAAAGACTCCTCCCGCTCCAGCGCCGAGCGCTCCGGGTTGGGGCTGGCCACCGCGCAGGCCATGGCCCGGCTGCTGGGGATCGGCCTTTCGGCCCGGCTGCCGGAAGCGGGAAGGTTGGAGATCGGGCTCAGCGTGAAGGGGGTTCCCGCGGGGGGCGCACCGCTGCCCCCGGTTCCGGCAGCCGACGCTGAGGGAGAGTCCCGCGAATTCTCCTGAGCCTCACTCTTCTCGAAGGGTGCGGGCGGGGTCGATGGCGGCGGCCCGCCAGGCGGGGAGGGAGCAGGCGGCCAGCGCCACGGCCAGCATCAGCAGCGGGACGGCCACAAAAGTGAGCGGATCCGTGGCCCCCACCTGAAACAGGAGGCTCGACAGGTAGCGGGTCAGGAACAGGCCGGCAGCGACTCCGGCCGCCAGGCCCAGTCCGGCCAGCCGCAACCCGCGTCCGACGATCGACTCGAGCACCCGCGTCCGCGTCGCCCCCAGGGCCATGCGGATGCCGATGTCCCGGGTGTGCTGCTGCACGAAGAACGACATCGTCCCGTAGATTCCGACCACCGACAGCAGCAGCGCAAGGGTCGCGAACGCCCCCACCAGCAGCGCCAGATAGCGCGGCGAGTCCAGCGAGTCCGCGATCACTTCGTCGAGGGTGTCGGCCGACACGGGCAGGGCGGGATCGAGTTTCCGCAGCGCCGTGCGGATGGCCGGCAGGACGGCACCGGGCGGCCCAGCCGTCCGGACCATCAGATGGGCGTCCCGGGAGGGGCTGGTCTCCAGCGGCCAGTAGACGGTCCCTTCGTCGGGCTTGTCCAGCCCCACGTATTTGACCACTCCGACCACACCCACCACCGTGTTGGGAGTGCAGGTCGTGCAGCCGCCGTCCTGGAAGCGCTTCCCCAGGACTTCCTCGCCGGGATAGAAGCGCTGCGCCCAGGCGCGGTCCACCACGACGGCCGGCGGGCCCTCGGCGTCCCCTTCCTCCAGGAGGCGCCCCTGGAGGAGCGGGATTCCCAGCGTGGCGAAGTACTCGGGCGTGACGGCCACCCAGGGGACGGCCGGCTGGGACTGGCCGTCCGGGGTGGGCTTGTCCTCCAGCTCGAAGTTGTTGATCATCCACACCTCGGCGGGCGGCCGGGAGTCGGCGAAGGCCGCCCCTTCCACGCCCGGGAGCGCCTGCACCCGCCGCAAAGCGTCTCGCCGAAAGGCCGTCACGTCCTGCGGTTCCGGGTAGAGGGCCGCCGGCAGGAACACTGCCACGGTGAGAACGCCGTTCGGGTCGAAGCCCGGGTCGACCGACTGCAGACGGGTCAGGCTCGCCAGCAGCAGAGCAGCGGCGATCAGGAGGGGAGCGGCGACCGCGAACTGGGCCGCCACGAGTGCCCGCCGGAAGCCGGCCCCATCCGTCGAGAAGCGGCCCCCGGCCGCCAGCCGCAGGTCCAGGCGCCACCGGACGGCTGCCAGGGCCGGGGGCAGCCCGAAAAGAAGGGCTCCGCCCAGGGCGACCGCGGCCAGGAAGGCGAGTGAACGGCCGCCCAGCGCGATCTCGGCGGTGCGAGGCAAAAACGCGCCCCCGGCGGCCCGCACCAGCTCCAGGGCGCCGGCCGCGCACACCAGGCCGGTCGGGCCCGCTGCGCCGGCCAGAATCAGGTTTTCCGCGAGCAGGTGGCGCAATATCCGCCCCTTTGACGCTCCCAGCGCGCTGCGGACGGCCAGCTCGCGGCCGCGGCGGCTGACGCGGGCGACCAGCAGGTTGGCCGCGTTGGCGCAGGCGATCAGCAGCACGAACCCGACCGCCGCCAGGACCACCGCGAGGAGGGTCGCTACGTCCCCGATCACGTGGCTCTTCAGCGTCATCAATCCCCAGCTGGCCTCCCGGTCCTGGTAGGAGGACTGCCAGACCGGGAACATCCGCGCGTTGATCGAGCGCAGCTCTTGCAGGGCCGCATCGGATTGGACGCCCTCGTGGGGAAGTCCCAGCACGGTGAGGAAAAAGGGACCCTTGCGCGACGGTGTGTCCCACTGCGCGGTGGCGAAGAAGTCGCGGTCGTGCTCGAGCGGCCCCGACCCCGGCGGCAGCACGCCCAGCAGCGTGAAGTCGCGCCCGTCCAGCCGGATCGCGCCGCCGACCGCGGCCGGGTCGCCGCTCAGGTGGCGGACCCAGAAGCGGTGGCTCACGACCACCGTGCGCGCCGCCCCCGGGCGGTCGTCGTCCGCGGCGGGCAGGCGCCCGTGCAGCGGCTGGTGCCCGAGCAGCGGAAAGTACCCCCAGGTGACCAGCTTCCCGCGCACCCTCTCGGCCGTCTGGGCGCCGTGGAAAGTCATGGTCGAGTTCCGGTAGGCGGCCAGCCGGCGGAAACGGGTCTGCTGGGACTCCAGCGCCTGGTAGTCGGCCACCGACAGCGGCCAGCGGTGGGGAGGCGAGTCGGTGTAGATTCGGACCAGCCGGCCGGCATCCGGATAGGGCAGGGGCTGGATCAGGACTGAGTCGATCACGGCGTAGATGGCGCTGGTGGCTCCGATCCCGAGCCCGACCGTCAGGACGATAGAT
>JBFGHG010000107.1:0-7795 GCA_041578395.1 Acidobacteriota bacterium | reverse complement strand
GGTGGTGCCGGTGAAGTCGTCGCAGCCGGCGCAGCCGACGACCACCTTCTCCGGAAGTCTCGGGATCAGCAGGTCGAGCCGTGCCCTGGAAGGCGGGGCGGCGGTCAGACTGTCGTGAGATTGCAGCGGCAGCGTCTGGACCTCCAGTCCACGGAGGAAGGCCCGTACACGGTCCCGTTCCAGCAGCACGTAGACCCGATCCTCCCGGGCCAGCTCGAGCTGCGCTTCGAGAAGCCGATCCGGCGTTTCCAGCGGCTGCGGAGCTGGACTCCACAGCAGAAGCGCTGCCAGCGGCCAACGAACCATGGGTCCTCGAGTCGTCCCAGAGGGACTCAGTAGATGTAGACTTTGGTCCCGACGGGCGCCCGTCGGGCCAGGAATTCGAGGTCCCGGTCGCCGAGCCGGATGCAGCCGTGAGTCACGTTCTGCCCCAACAGCCGGCTGTACAGGGTCCCGTGGATGAAGTAGCCGTTGCCGATGTCCAGGGCGTACTCCCCCAGAACTCCTTCCTCGTAGCGCTCCGCCTCGCGGGTGGGGACGGGGTTTCCCTCTTCCAGGAACGCCCAGTCGGGGCGCCGCCACACCGGGTTTCGGACCTTGGAGCGGATCGCGTGGATTCCCCGGGGCGTCTCGAAGGTCCAGCGTTGGTCCTCCGAGATCAGCGTGCGCCGGCTTCCGGTGGAGCAGACCGCTTCCATCAGGACCTCCCCGTTTCGTTTCAGGTAGAGCCGGTTCGCTCCCGTGTCGACGAGGACGTAAGTGCCGCGGGGCGCGAGCGACCCCAGCTCTCGGCGCAGTTCAGCGACTCGCTCGCTGGAGCGGAGCTCGCCGGGGTCGCCGCTGGCGGTGGGTATGAACACGACCGCCGCCAGCGCGCCGAGCGCCACGAAGACCAGCAGTACGGCGAGCCACACTTCGATTCTGCTCATGGTTCGAATCGCCCAACGATCGTGACCGGCATCCCTTCGTACGCGATCTCGAAGAGTTGCAGCATGTCGGCATTGTTCAGGGCCACGCAGCCCTGGGTCCAGTCGTCACCCCGACCGCCCTCGCCGTGAACCTCGATGAGTCCGCCGATGCTCGAGTTCGGGTCCAGCCGGCCCGCCCGGCGCGCCTCGCGAAAGCGGAGCCGGTCGGCCTGGTTGGGATAGTCCAGCAGCAGAGCGCGGAAGTAGCTGGTCCTGCCCGGACCTCTCTTTTCGGCCACCCGGTAGTTCCCTTCGGGAGTGCCGCCGTCTCCCTCCACGAACTTGTCGGAGAGTCCGTTCCACCCCAGCTCGATCGGCAGCTGGCGGATCAGCCGGCCGTTTTCGTAGACGAGCGCGCGGCGCCCGTACTTGTCGATCAGGAGCGCCGGCTTTCCCTGGCCCCGGGACCAGACGATGGTCTCCCGCCCCAGCCCTCTCCAATGCTCGATGAGATCGGGGTCTTCGAGCCGGCTCACGAGCCGGTCGAAATCTCTCAGCACGGCGTCGGCCGCCCTCCGCGCCTGCTCCAGCAGCGGCTCGGTTTGCCAGTATTCTCCTTTTTCCCAGAACTCCCGGGCCTGGGCGAGCTGGATGCTCACCGAGGTCAACTGGACGCGGAGGTCGGGGTGCAGCGTCGGAGCCAGCGACTCGAGAACGCGCGATACGACCTCCAGGTCCTCGAGCTGCCGGCGGCGGAGCTCTTCCTTGGCGCGACGCGTGTCGGCCAGCAGCGACTCGCCGCTGGAAAGCTGGCGGCCCAGTTCCTCCTCGAGTCCCCCCAGGTCGCGGAAGATGGGGCTCTGCACGGCCGCGCGCCGGTAGCGGAGGCGCAGGCGTTCGAACTCCTCCTGGAAACGCTCGAATCCAGCCGCCGCGTAGCGGGGAGACTCCTGCCGGTGGAGTTCTTTTCTGAGTGCCTCGAGCGCCGTCCACTTCTGTTCGGGGAGGCTGTGGCATCCGAGTCCGGTCAGAGTGGCGGACAGCAGACCGGCCCACGGCAGGATTGCCCGATACATCGCGCTTCTCATGACTTCACTGGCCGTAGTTTCGCAATGAACCGCCCAGGGGTCACAGGAAATCGAAGAACAAGGCCGGGGACCGCTCCCAGGCCGTGCTCCGGCTTTCCGATCAGTTGCTCCCGCGCCGCGTCTTGGACAGTGCCTTCTCGACCTCGCCGCGGATCGACTCGGCTTTGGAAATCACGGCATTCAGCCGGGTGTTCGCCTCGGCGTAGCGGGACGCTTCGAAGCTCTCTCTCGCCTCCGCCATCGATGCCTCGGCCGCGGCCAGGTCGGCCCTGAGGGCGTCCAGGTCCGCCTGCGTGCCCTTGCCCGTGGGCGCCGTCTGCAACGCCTGGGCCGCCGCTGCCAGCGCCTCCTCGGCCCTGGCCAGCGTGGCCTCGGCTTCGACCCGACCCTGCCCCCGATTGTTCTGTGCGGCCACCCAGGCCCCTTCCGCACCCCGTTCGGCCTGCTTCAGCAACTCAGCGGCCCGACTGTAGTCCCGGCTGAAGAACCAGGCTTCGTCCTGGGCGGCGATTTCGGCCCGGGCCGCCTCGAGGGCGTCGGTGGCCTGCTGGTATTCCGCGGTGGCATAGGCTTCCGCCTCTACCTCGTTGGCCTTGTCCACTGCCTGTTGCGCCGCGGTCAGCTCTTCGTTCGGTGGTCCCGCACAGCCGGCCACGAGCAGCGTCAGGCCGATCCAGAAAACGTACAGTGGAGTCTTGTTCATGGTCTTATCCCTTTTTCGCACGATACCATGGCGGGGCAAGGGCCGACCTTTCGGCACTTCTCTCATTGTCGGATAGATTCGATCACGAAACCTGCAGGCTCGAGCCGTACCCTGAGAGCGGTCGCCGCGAACGGTCGTACGGGGTCTTCGGGAGAACTCCTGCTTCCATGTGTTCGGAAGGGGCCGTGATTCTACCGCGCAGCCTGGCATTTTCGAACGGTGCGCGCGACGGATTCGAAGTCCGGCGCTCTGCGATACAGTAATGGCAGCCGTGCGGGCGGAGGGCGAGCCAATGAAGGACATGCGTAGGGCGCTTCGCCGCCACCACCGCGCGCGTGTTCGAAGACGCGCCGAGTGGATCATGCGGGAGTTGTGGGGCTACCGGGCCGAGGACGTCACGCCTCGCCAGTTGGGCCGTTGCACCACGACGCGGACTCCGTGTTCGTGCTGGATGTGCGGCAATCCCCGGCGCTACTTCGGGGAAAGGACCTTCCAGGAACAACGCGACTCGGGTGCCGGCTCCGGGAGGCGTTTCGGGTAGAACCACCGCAGACTCGCCGAACCGGCGGTCATCGACGTGCAGCGGAGACCGGCTCGACGCTGGGGAACTCCCACGGCTCGAGCAGCTGGGCGAGGTCGCGCGCCCGGCGCAGCAGCGCGGAGGGACCCCGTCCAGTGGCTTCCTGCAACAATGCGAGCAGCGCCTTCCCGTCCAACTCGCGACGCGTCGCCAGCAGGTCCATCAGGTCGCGCATCCGAATCCTCTCCAGTGCCGCCAGCGTGGCCAGCAGCGCGGCGCCGTACAGGTCCGATTCCAGCTGCAGGGGATTGCTGTTCTGCTGCTCCCACTGAAAGAGCGCGGTCCCGATCCAGGGCTCCTCGATGATGCGTCCGCCCCGCAGCCGCCCCCAGGTGGCGGGCAGCAGATGCGGCGCCTCCCGGGCCGCAAAACCCTTGGCCAACGCCTCGCAGATCCCCTCCGCGAACCAGCGGGTGTGACGCGACGGACCCCGGTCGGTGTCCAGCAGCAGGCCCGGCAGCGTGCGCAGCACGTCGTGGCCCAGTTCGTGGGGCAGGGTGTCGTACAGGAGGTCGGCCAGCGAGGACGCCATCCGTGGGCCTCGCAGCGGTTCGCCGGCTTGGATCAGCGCCAGCCGTACTTCCAGCCATTCCAGGTGCGTGTCGAAGGCGGCCTCGAACCGGTAGGCCAACGGAATCCGGTCCAGCTCGATGAGGTAGATCAGCAGGTCTCCCCGCAGTCGCCGGCCCGTCTTCTGTTCGACGTAGCGAAGGCATCGCGCCACCGTCCGGGCCAGTGCCGCCACGCCTCGCCCCTTCGGGTCCTCCAGGTTGGTCTCCACCACCAGCATCTGATCGGGCTGCAAGGGGAATTCGAGCCGCTGCATGCCGTCCAGTTCGGAGGGATTGATCTCCAAGGCGGGGTAGGGATTGCCGTTCTGGTCGAAGGCCGAGACTTCCTGGCTGAAGACCACAGCAGGTCCGGCGGCCAGCGCCGCCGTCAAAGTGCAGGCGAATACGACTGTCGCGATCCCGTTGTGCGCCATCCCTGGCCTCCTTCGATGCGACTGTAGCCGCTGGGGGTCAGGAAAACTGTGATTTGGATCGCTCCTGGTCGGCCCTCGAACGGGCCGGCTGTTGGACGAACCGGTATTTTTGGACTGGCTCGCGGCATGCGACCGTGGCACACTGGCCGTCGCCGGGCTACTCGGGGCACGGCGCGAGCGAGGAGCGAGCGAATATGGGGACGATCCTGATTCACACCTGCCCGGTCTGACCGTTCAAGAACTCGATTGCCGCCCGGGTGGCGGAAACGCTGGAACGGGAAACCGAACACCGGGTCGAGATCGCGAAGGGGCGCCTGGGAGACTTGCGGCTCACTCTGGAAGGAGAGGAGCTCTTCGCCACCAACCGCCTGCTCTATCCCCGGGCCCGCACCGTGCTTCAGCGGGTCCGCGGCAAGCTCCCGCGCTGACCCGCTCGGCCCCTCACACCGCCCGAACCAGGTCCGAACGCGTGAATCCCCCCGTGTCCTGGTAGGTGATCTGCCAGTGCGGGATCCAGGCGATGGTGAACAGTTCGACCTGCACGTCGGCGCGGCGCGGCGTGATCGGCTTCTCCTCGAGCTCGCTGCCCGCCTCGTCCCACTTCTCGGTGATGGCGTCCGCCTCGGCCTGCATCTCCTCGCGCAGCGACTCGATCTCCGCCTCCAGCGCCTCGACCGTCTCGGCAGCCTCCTTGGCCGCCGCCTTGGCGGTCGACGTCATCCGGTACTTGCTCATCCCCGAGGACAGGACCCGCGACGACTTGCGGCCGAAGAACATTCCCAGGACCGATTCGCCGACGGAGAGGATCGCCTCGCGGCCGCGCGACGACGCGGTGTCCTCCTTCTTTTCCAGCGTGACCCGGGCCTTGCTCAGCCGCGCCTGCAGCCGCTGCAGTTTCTTTTCGTAGCGGCGTTCCAGCTTGTCCACTTCCTCGTCGCGCTCCTCCCGCAGCCGCTGGGTCAGCCGCAGGCGGAAATCGCGCTCCGTCTCCCGCGGCTGGGAGTATTCCTTCAAGGTGGGGTTGTAGTAGAGCACCAGCGACTTGCCGCGGTAGAGGTAGTCCTCCAGGTCCTTTTGCAGCGACTTCAGCTCCTGGGTCTGGTTGATGCTCTCGGGGACTTCCAGGAAGGCGGCTTCGGGGTGCGGCCGGTCCAGCAGGTCGCGCGGCGTCAGGGGAACCTGCTCGGCCTCCTCCCAGCGCAGCGAACCCGCCTGGCGGGGCGGTTCGCCCAGCAGCGCGAAGTCCTCCGACTCCTCCACCCCTCGGCGCCGGTCCACGAAGTGCACCCGCCCCATCCCCAGCAGGTAGGGGGAGTAGACCAGGGCCCGGTTCTCGGGCTCGATCCGGGTGTCGTTGCGCTCCTCGATCTTCTGCACCGCCGCCATGACGTCCAGCCTGGAGGCCACGAAAGCGGGGTCGATGCCCGGGTCCAGCGCCGGCATGCTCGAGGAGACGCCCTCCACCTCCACGGTCTCCGCGGCGGAGCTGGAGGCGGCCGCGGCGGCGGGCGGGGCGGTGCCGGCCGCGCTCTCCACGCCGACGCCGCTCTTCAACTCGCCGATCTGTGCGCGCGTCATGGGGCCGCGCAGGTAGCTCATGGCCCAGCGGGTCTGGAACGTCACGGGGTGGTCTTCGTGCACGTTGTGCATCAGGAAGACGCGCTTGCCCAGGTCGGAGATCATCCGGCTCAGCTCTCCCCTGTCCAGGGGCGGGCCGCCGGCCGTCGACACCCCTTCCAGGCCGTCCAGGATGCGGTTCTTGTCCCGCTCCGTCTGCAGCCGTCCGATGAACCAGGTGCCGCAGTTGGTCAGCCCCTTGTAGTCCAGGTCGATCGGGTTCTGGGTGGCCAGCACCACCCCCACGCCGAAGGCGCGCGCCTGCTTGAGCAGCGTCAGCATGGGCTTCTTGCTGGGGGGCTCGGCCACGGGCGGGAAGAAGCCGAAGATCTCGTCCATGTAGATCAGCGCGCGCAGGCTGGTCGTCCCCGACTGCGTCCGCATCCAGGCGATCACCTGGTTGAGCAGCATGGTCACGAAGAACATGCGCTCGGCGTCGCTCAGGTGGGCAATGTAGAAAATGGAATGGCGCGGCTTTCCCTGCGGGTTGGCCAGCAGCGAGGGGACGTCAAGCGGATGCCCCTTGATCCAGCCCTGGAAGCTGGGGGAGGCCACGATGCTGTTGAGCCCCATGGAGAGGGCGAAGCGGTCCTTTTCGGGGAAGAAGGTGTCCACGTCGAACACGCCCAGCTTGCGGATGGGCGGGTTCTGGATGGAGAGGATCAGCTTGGCGATGTCCAGGTCCTCGCCCTTCTTCCAGAAGTGTTCGAAGAGGCTGGCCATCAGGATGTTCTCGCGCGAACGGACTGGATCGGCCTCGACTCCCACCAGTCCCAGCAGACCCGCCACGATCCCCTGAATCTGCTCCCGCAGCAGCTCGGAGTTCTCGTCCCAGGACAGCGGGGGCGCGGCGAACGACTGCAGGATCGAGACCGGCACGCCCGCTTCGCTGCCCGGCGTGAAGACGATCCGCTCGGCCGAGTCCTGGAGCATCTTCATGCGGGACGAGTCCTGCCCCCAGCCGCCCAGCCCCTTCTTCCAGAGGGAAGCCTGGCCGGCGGCGTATTCGTCCAGCGTCTGGCCCTTGCGGCGGGCGTCGTCGACGTTGACCCAGGGGCGGAAGTCCTGCGGCTTCAGGTCGGGGAAGCTCAGCAGCAGGTTGGTCATGTCGCCCTTGGGGTCGATGATCAGGGCAGGGACCTTGTCGATGGCGGCTTCCTCGAGCAGGTCGATGCACAGTCCCGTCTTGCCGCTGCCCGTCATGCCGACGCAGACCGCGTGGGTGGTCAGGTCGCGGGCGTCGTACATCAGCAGCCGGTCCTGGAGTTCGCCCGCCCCCAGGTCGTACTCCTTGCCCAGATAAAACGCCCCCAGCTTCTCGAAATCCATGGTTCTCTCCGTCAGCTATTCCACCTTCCAGGCCACGGAGCCCTCGGGGTGATCGTACCAGCCGGGGTCGTCGTAGGTTTCCAGTTCTTCGCGGATCTTGATCACCGTGAACATGCCGCCCATCTCGATGGGGCCGAAGGGGCCCTGGCCTGTCATCATCGGCAACGTGTTGGGGACGCCCGTGAGGTGCTCGGCGTGCATGGCGTGCTCCGCCATCCCGGTCGAACCCATCGCCATGTAGCCGGGGACCAGTTTGCGGATCCTGGCTTCGACGTCCTTCTGGTCGACCCCCAACACGTTGGGGATGTCGTGGCCCATGGCGTTCATCGCATGGTGCGTCTTGTGGCAGTGAAAGGCCCAGTCCCCCGGCAGGTCCGCCAACCACTCGACCGTTCGCGTGCTTCCCGGGTGCACGTTGACCGTCGTCTCCGGCCATTGTCCGGCCGTGTCGATCTGGCCGCCGTCCGTCTCCACGATCCGCATCTGGTGCCCGTGGATGTGGATGGGGTGGCTGTCCATGCTCAGATTGCCCAGCCGGATGCGCACCCGCTGGTCCTTCTCGACGATCAGGTGCTCGGTGCCGGG
>JBFGHG010000106.1:0-7804 GCA_041578395.1 Acidobacteriota bacterium | reverse complement strand
GCCGGTCTGCACGTGGTCCGCGCCCGCGTGGCGTGGTCCGGGGAGGCGCGCCGCAGGCTCGAGCGGTGGCAGCGATCTCGAGCGCCGGAGGAGGGGACATGAGACCATTCGAAAAGAGATCCGTTCCGCCCATCGGCTGGCTCGTCCTGGGCGCTCTGCTGCTGACTCTGTCCCAGGGCCGGTGGGCCGTACCGCTGTGCGCCTGGCTGGCGCCGATTTTCTTGATCCGCTACGTCCGCAACGGCTCGTTTCCGTGGGTGCTGGGCGGCTTCGTGGTGGCGCACACGGCGGCCTGGGAGGTCGCTTACCTCGGCACGGTGCCTCTTCCAGCGGCGGCTCGCATCGGACTGTTCACCGGGCTGTCGCTGATGCTGGGAGTGGTCTTTCTGGCGGACCGCTGGGCCGCGAGGCGCTCCGCGGGCGTCCTGGCCACGCTGGTGTTGCCGTGCGGCTGGGCCGCGTTCGATTTCCTGGTAGGGCTCTCGAGCCCGAACGGTACCTGGGGCTCGATCGCCTACACCTTCAGCGAGCAGCTCCCCCTGGCCCAAATCGTCTCGGTGACCGGCTGGACCGGACTCACGTTCCTGGTGGGATGGCTGGCAACGACCGTCAACCGGATCTGGGAACAGGGCCCGGCCGCCTGGCGCGGGGCGGCTGTATTCGCCGTCTCTCTCCTGGCCGTGCTCGCCGGCGGCGGACTGAGGCTGGCCCTGGCTCCAGAGGTGCCCCAGACCGTGCGGGCGGCGGGGGTGGTGGCCCCCGGCACCTTCCAGACCGAGCACATCGAAGAGCTGTGGCGATACACCCGTGGAGTCGAACTCTCTGCCGCGGCAGTCGAGCTGGCCCGGGCGCGGATCGCCGAGTCGCTGGACGAACACTTCGCCCTGGTCCGGCGTGAGGCGAGGGCCGGAGCCGAACTGGTGGTCTGGGCCGAGGCCAACGCGTCGCTCACCGAAGCCGAGGAAGCGGAGTGGCTGGAGCGGGCTCGACGGGTGGCCCAGGAGGAGTCGATCCACCTGGGCATGGGCGCGACGGTGTTCCGCCCCGAGACCCGCGAGCCCACCCGGAACACGCTCGTACTGGTGGGGCCGGACGGAGAGATCGAATGGCGTTTCCTGAAGGCCACCCGCGTGCCCGGCAGCAGCACCCCCGAGGGCGACGGCGTGCTGCCGCGCCTGGACACCGCTCACGGCCGCTGGTCCGCCGCCATCTGTTTCGACCTGGACTTCCCGAGGCTCATCCGCCAGGCGGGACAAATGGACGCCGACCTCTTGCTGGCGCCCTCCAACGACTGGACCGAGGTCCGTGAGGTCCACCTGCGCATGCACGTCCTGCGGGCCATCGAGCAGGGTTTCACCCTGTTTCGCCCTACCAAGGACGGCATTTCCGCCGCTGCCGACCCCTACGGACGATTTCTGGCGCGGCTCGACACGGAGATCTCCCCCGAAAAGGTGATGGTGGTCAACCTGCCCGTCCAGGGGGTCACGACGGTCTACAGCCGGATCGGCGACGCCTTCTCGTGGCTGTGCGCGGCGGCGTTCGCCGGCCTGCTGGTCCTGCTGAAGGGGAGGCCCGTCGCGTGAGTGGCTTTCGAGCCGGCGCCGACCCGGTTCACGGGACCGCGTCCTCCACGACGTCGACCCAGAACGGCCGGGGCACCAGGAAGTCGTCGGTCCACTCGTTGAGCGGCACGCCGTTCGCGTCCTGGCTGTAGAACCGGGGTGACTGGAGCGCCGTGTGCGTCGTGTCGCCGGCGACGATGAACCGTTTGTAGCGGTCCGGGTGGGCGGCGTTGAGCAGACCGTGCTCCATCACGACGAGTTCGCGGAACCCCGCCGGGTCGAACAGGAGGTCCAGGAAGAAGCGATTCGTCAGATCGCTGTCGGTCTGGTAGAACGCCTCGCGGATGGTCGAGTCGTTGTCGAGCCTCCACCGGATCAAGGCTGTCCCCCCCTGGCCCAGGTCGTCACACTCCGTGCAGCTGGCGGGATAGAACTGGCCGAACTGCCAGTCGGCGGCGCGGGCTGCGATGTCGCCCACGGCGTCGAGATTGACCGCCACCGGCCCGGCGTCGTTGAAGACCGTGAGCTTGACCTGGTTGCCGTAGAGGAACCGGACCAGAAAGGGCGCGAAGCCGACGGCGCCCACGCCGCCGGCGCTGGAGCCCGCCACCGTGATGCGGCTGGCGTGCGGGAAGGTCGCCTTCGCCAGGTCCATGCCGGCCGTCTGGTTGCGCAGCCCGCGGTGGAAGCGGACAACGGCCTGCGGCACGTCGATCGCGATTCCGAAGGCCGGATCGAACACGTCGTTGTCACCGGAGAAGACCGAGCCGTCGCAGTACGGCATGTAGACGATCGAGTAGTCGCGAAAGGGATTGTCCTTCGAGTCGAAGTCCCAGATTCCGACGCGGGGTGCGGGCGGTTCCTGCGCCTCGGACAGGATGTTGCAGTTGTAGAAGTCCTGCCAGCAAGCGCCGCCGCCCTGCTCGAAGATCAGGAGCCTGGAGGGGTTGCCGGCCCGCGTGAACACCGAGAAGCTGGTGCCGGCGATGCAGATGGGGCCGTTGCCTCCGTCGGGGTCAAAGGTGTGCCGGGTCCAGCCGTCGCCCACGTCCGTCGACGATGCGGGGGTGAACTGGCCGAGGTACTTGTCGACGCCGGCCGCGGTCAGTTCGGCAGCAGCGTCGGGGTTGAGGCCCTTGGGTGAGCCGGCGCCCAGCAGGGCGGCACCGGTGGTCACCAGGCCGGCGAGCAGCGCTATAAATCGTAGAGATCGCATTCTTCCTCCCCCGTGGATTGAACGGGCCGGGACTCTACCACGAGGGGTGCGGCGGGTCAACGCGACGCGATGTCCGGGGTTTCGTCCGAGTCTCATTCCAATAACAGAGCCGAACCGGCGGACAGGGCGAAATCGTGCGTGGGTCCGGCGATTCCTTCGATGAGAGAAGGAAGCCGCATTCCTTTTCGATCGAAGAAAGTCAATCTCCCCGACATCTCGCGGGCGTAGGCATTGATCAGCAATATCTGCGTGGAAAACCCGCTCCCGGAAGCGACGTGCGGAATGATCACCGGCGGGCGCAGAACGTCCCCATTTCCCTCGACGACATCGATCGGCGAAACAACGGTGACTCCATCGGCTCCCATGGTGATCCGGGCCGCCGAGACGAACAGCCGGCGATCGGCCTCCAGAGTGAGCCATCCGCGAAACTCGCTCGGGAGGTCGTCGAACAGCTCATCGATCATCACCGCAACCGTGGATCCTTCCTCCAGTCGGCTTCGCGTACGTCCAAGTATCCGAGCCTCCATGTCGAAGAGCGTCAAAGAGACTTCAGCGGGTTCGTCTTCCGGATTGGCGAAGGAGACTCCGGTGCGCGTGGTCCCCGATTCCACCCAGAGAATTCCCTCCTGCAAGGCTCTGGCGGGTGGGAGCGAGACGCCGCATTCTCCCGCCCCGCATCGCCAACGGGCCAGGGCGTGAGGAGTCTCGTCTCCCGGCGCCGGTTTCACCGCCAGATACCGCTTCGCCTCCACCGACACGATTCGGGCGCCGCCCGCCGGGAACGTGTAGGGCACGGGTCGAAGGCTGCCGCTCGACGGATCCGATTCGAGGGCGAGGATCGAACCGGACAGGCCGGCCGGCGAGGTGTTCAGCAACCCGATGTCCTGGAACCCTCCGTCCCTGCCGGGCGGAGCCAGAAACACCAGCTCCTCGGCGCTGGAGGGAGTGGATCGAATCACCGGCAGCCGGCTCACCCCGTAGGCATCAGTGCTGAGCGCAATCAGAGCGACGGGCCGATCGGACTCCACCGACAGACTTCCGAAGAATTGGGGGGGAAGGCGAAAGAGGTCATTCACCATCCAGCTCGACTGGTTGAGGCCCGCCAACGTGCTGGAGCTCTGCCCCTGAACCTGCCCGCTCTCGTCGCAGAGAGTAAACGCAATCCGAGCCTCGGATCGGTCCGGATTGACAGCAGCGATCGAGGCGTCGGCCTGCCTGGCGTCGACCAGAATATGGCCCGATCGAATGGGGGCGGACGATGGGATCTCGACCTCCCAGAGGAGACGGTCCTCGTGGTCCCTGTATCGGGACAAGGAGGTGGCCGGAGGGACCGAGCCGGGGGTCGCAGAAGCCGCGATCTGGACCCAGCCCAAGGCGAGCTTCGAGTCGAGTCCCACCAGCAACGGGTAGACCAGGGCCGCTGCCAGAACTGCAAGCCCGGACAGCCTTCTGGCGAAACCCGGGCGCAATCCGGAAAAGAGGCGATGGAGGAGGACCCCCAGAACGAGCAACGCCAGCCAGGCCACCGGATGCAGATAACGGAAGGTGGGACGCACCGTCCCCAGACAGATCACGGTCCACAAGGCGGTGGTCAGCACCAGCAGCAGCAGCGCGTAGCGTTTTTGCCAACGGGGCACCGTCAACAGCACGGCAAACGCGAAGAGCGGCGTCAGAGTCAACAGCAGAAACCAGGAACGCGCCCCGCGGTACAGTCGCTTTGTCGGAGTCAGTTGCTGCGAGTACTCAGCCCCGATCTCAAGATCGAAGGGCTCGGAAACCGTTTCCAGGAAGCGGCTGGGAAGCGGCGCGTGGAGCTGAAGATCCGTCTGGGCATTGCGCCGGAAGAGCCGCAGCGACCAGTAGCTGCGATAATTGGCCCAGGCAAGACGGGCCAGTCCTGCAGGGTCTCGCCAGGCGGCGTTCCAGGCTGCCGACTTGGCGATGTGATTGGCCTGCAGGCGATTCGGGACGCTTTGCCTCAGCCGGGAGACCATGCCTTCTCGCCCCCACCGATGTTCTGCACCTCCGCGCCGTCTTTCGTCTGATCCGGGTCCGGTGACCGACGGGGCGATCTCGGGTGGAAGATCCTCCGGAAGAATCAGAGAAGACCAGGCCGCCAGCGCGAAGAAACCGTCGTCATAGAGATAGGCCGGCGGGCGGTTGGAAAGAAATCCGTTCAGCTGCCGGTAGCCGGTGTGCAGCAACACCAGCATCGCGGCTGAAACCGCCAAGTGAAGAACCAGTCGTCCGAGGCGCCCGGCCTGGATCCCGCTCGCCCGCTCGGGTTGCGTGAAAAGGACGGCCACGACGGGTGCCAGCAGTCCCGCGGACACCAAAGGGTAAAAAGTGGCGAAACGCAGACTGATGGCGACGATCGCCGCCAGTTGGAACCCGGCGATCAGCGACAACCTGGGCTTTTTCAGATAGCTGAACAGGAGAGCGACAAACACCGCCAGGGCGAGCAGGCAGAACGCCTCGGTCATCAGGTAGCGCTCGAAAGCGAGTTGAGTGGGTTCGATCGCGTTGAGCACCACGAACAGAGTGGCCAGCCCCCAGGGCATCGTGAAGAAGCGCAGCAGCACCCAACCCAGAATCCAGCAACACGCCACCCCGGCCAGCGACTGCACCACGACCAGGCTCGTGAGCGTCCCCGGCCAGACCGACACGATGCGAAGCAGATACCCGTAGGTGAAGGAGCGATCCGGCGGGATCCAGCCGGTGAGAGCCGTGTGAAGGTAACTCCTCGAGTCCCCCAGTCTGAACATCGGTTCATGGTCGAAGACGAGGATGATCGCCTTGACCAGCAGGGGGGCCATCAGGAGGATGGCCCAGTGGGACAGTGGGAGTCCCCAGATTTGCCTCTCCGAGGACGTGGGCAAGCCTGCCGTCAATCCCTTCCCTCCGGGACTTCGAACCAGTCGCCCTGGCCCTCCTCCCAGGTGTTGTGGGTGAGCCGGACGACATGGCGATCGGCGAGCCTGATGGCAGCCAGCTCTCCGTAGGGCTGAAAGTTGAGCGGTTCGAAACCGATCTCGTCGTTCCATCCCCAGCGGTCCGTGGTGACGACGAGCCATTCGCCATCGGGAGACCACCCGGGATGGACGTCCATACCGGGCGAGTCGGTCACCTGCACTGGTGAACCGGTGGCCTTGCCTTCCTCGGTGAGCGCGAGCACGAAGACCTCGTAATTCCCGGTGCGCGTCGAGGAAAAGGCGATCCGGCGGCCGTCGGGGGAGAAGCTGGGCATGGTGTCGACGGCCGGGTCGCGGGTCAGGCGCCGGATGTCGGAGCCGTCGCTGTCGGCCAGATAGAGGTCCATCTGACCGTCCCGGCCGGATCGAAAGGCGATCCAGCGGCCGTCGGGCGAGATGGTGGCCAGGGCGTCGTTTTCGGGGCTGTCCGCCGTCAGGTTGACGGGATCGCTGCCGTCGGCCCCCACCCGCCAGACGTCGACCGCCGCTCCAGGATCGGCGAATCCGGCTCCCACGGTGACCGTCAGCCACCGGCCGTCCGGAGACCAGTCGGGAGCCCAGATCCAGGGAAACCCGGAGGGCTCCTGCGTGGGAGCCAGAGCGACCCGGGCGGCGCCCGACCCGAGGTCTACCAGTTGGAGGCTCATGGCACCGGTGGCCAGGGCCTTTCGATCCGGCGAAACGGCGGGGAACGCGGCCCGCATGGGGAGCATCCGGAGGGCGGCATCCCCCGCCTTCCGCAAGTGTTGGTGGGAGCCGGCGATCATGGGCCCCAGCATCGGGATCAGTCGTTCGCCCGGTGGCTGGGGACCTTCGCCCTGGAGGACGACCTGGCCCGTCGGGAGGACCGTCGGCTGCCACAGGTTCTCTCCGGCTTCCAGGAGTCTCCCACCGGCCGGCGAGTCGGAGTCCGCCGGATCCCAGCGCCGCAGCCGCCAGGTCTGCTCTTCTCTTTCCGACCACACCCACCCTCCCGCGGGATGCCGGGCCGGATAGGCCGCGATCCGGTCCTCAGCGCTCAATCGGCGCCGCCGGCCGCTGGAGACCTCGACCTGCCAGACGCCGGCGCGCCCGGCGACGAACCTGAGCTGGCCGGGGACCCGATGGAGCTGGTGATAGACGATCGATTGGCCGTCTTCGGACCAGACCGGAGCGCTGTTCCACCCTTCCGCGGACACGATCCGCCGGGGCTGGCCGTCCCGGCCGCCGTCGATCGGCGCAATCCAGAGATGCGATCCGGCTCCAAAGGGCAGGCCGCGGGTCGAGGAATACGCGATCCAGCGGCCATCGGGTGAAATCGCCGGCCGGAAGTCGTCCCCTTCTTCGGGCGTGAGCAGGAGGGCGTCGTCCAGGGCGTCGGGATCGTCGGGCTGCAAGTCCGCCAGGTAGATCCCGGCGTTTCCGCCGCGCGTCGAGACGAACACGATTCTGTCGCCGTCCGGCGAGATGTCCGCGCCGCCCTCCAGGACGTCGCTTCGATAGAGAGGCCGCGGCTCGCCTTCTTCCAGGTCGACGATCCAGAGATCCGGGTTGCCTTCCTGCTCGCTGGTGAAGACGACATGGCGGCCGTCGGGGTGGGCGGTTGCGTCGTACTCCAGACCGGGGAGACGGGTCAGAGGCTGGATCGAATCCCCGTCGACCCGGAAAAGGTCCCAGTTGGCGGGGAGGATCGACGCGTAGGTCAATCCGTACGTCGGTTCGGGCTCTCGCGATTCCACAAGGAGGCAGCTGAAACCGACCACCAGAAGCGGGACGGCGACGATTTGCCAGAGCTTCCCCCGGTTCATGCGGTTCCGTTTCTTCATAGAAGAGGAATTTGAGCGGGGTGTCGGGAGAAAGTCAAGGTTGGCCGGCCCGTTGGACCGGCGCGGATCTAGCCGGCATTATTCATAAAGTTTCGCCGCGAGAGCGCGCAGAGTGCGTCAGATCGGGGCAGCACAGCGACGAACGACGCAGGCATACTGTACCGTATGTCGAGGAGGGAGGAGCGAGCACGCCCCGAGATGGCGTGCTATCCGCGCTCGCAGCCGAAAGGTTCGTGAATAATGCCGGCT
>JBFGHG010000105.1:0-7836 GCA_041578395.1 Acidobacteriota bacterium | reverse complement strand
GGTGGAGCTGCTGCCGGAAGGGGCCGACCCGCTGGACGTGCGCTACAACGTGATCCAGTGGGTGCACCGCTCCACGCGGGGCTGGTCCTACGGCAGTTCGGTGGTGGATCCGCGCACCGGGGAGATCCTCAAGGGTCACGTCCAGCTGGGGTCGCTGCGGGTGCGGCAGGACCGCATGATCGTGGAGTCGCTGCACCCTCTGTTCAACGCCTCGGACCGCTACGGCAGCTGCGCCCTGGAGGCGGGAGTCGAGGCCGCCGCGCTGGCCGCCTTCGACCCCGAGGCCGAACCGGTGGAGGTGGCGCTGGCGCGGATCCGGCAGCTGTCGGCCCACGAAGTCGGCCACACCCTGGGGTTCGCGCACAACTTCGCCGCCAGCTCCTACGGACGGGCCTCGGTGATGGACTACCCCGCCCCGCTGGCCCGGGTGAGGGAGGGTGGGGATCTGGACCTGAGCGAGGCGTACGGCGTGGGAGTGGGAGACTGGGACCGGCTCTCGGTCCGCTACAGCTACACGGACTTCCCGGCCGGGCAGGACGAGACGGAGGAGCTGACGGCCCTCCTGGACGAGGCGATCGGGCGCGGCTGGTACTTCCTCAGCGATGCGGACGCACGCCCCGCGTCGGCGGCCCAGCCGATCGCCAGCCTGTGGGACAACGGCGAAGACCCGGTGGCCATGCTGCGCCAGGTGATGGCGGTGCGCCGCGTGGCGCTGGACAACTTCGGAGAGGGCAACCTCCCGCCGGGCCGTCCCCTATCCGAGCTGCAGAACGTCTTCGTGCCGCTGTACCTGTACCACCGCTACCAGGTGGAAGCCGCCGCCAAGGTGCTGGGCGGAGTCTTCTATCACTACAAGGTGCGCGGCGACGCCCTCCCCGAGCCGGAACCGGTCCCGGCAGCGCGCCAGCGGGAGGCCCTGGAGGCGCTGCTCGAGACGCTGCAGCCCTCCGAACTGACCGTGCCGCGGCGCCTGGCGCTGCTGCTGCACCCCCTGGCCTACGGTTCCTTCGACCGGCGGGAGCTGTTTGCATCGCGGGTGGGGCCGACCTTCGATCCGCTGGCTGCGGCTGAAACCGCGGCCGACACGACCCTGACGTTCCTGCTGAACGCGGGGCGCGCCGGCCGCTGCCAGCAGTGGCACGACTACGATTCCGCGCTGCCGGGTTTCCAGGAAGTGCTGGACCGGCTGCTGGAAGCGACCTGGATGTCGCCGGCCCCGGCCGACACAGTCGAGGCGGCCACGGCCCGGGTGGTCCAGAAGGTTGTGCTGGCCCGCCTCGTCGAACTGGCGGGAAACGACGGCGCCAGCGGAGACGTCAGGGCGCTGGCGAGCGAGCGTCTGGCCGGGCTGGCGGACTGGCTGCAAGAGGAGGAGTGGGAGGGTGTCCAGGCCGCTCACGCCGCCGAAGCCGTGCGGGAAATCTCGGCCTTCCTGGGCCGGCCCCACCCGTCGGCGGAGCCGCCCGAGGCGTTGGACGCTCCGCCCGGCAGTCCGATCGGTCAGTGAGCGTGGCGCGGGCATCCTCGCCCGTGGCCCGGCAATCGGAATCACGGCCTGGAGGGCCGCGCCACTCTACAGCTGTTCCAGGTGCGGGTCGGTCTCGATGACCGGCCGGGCCAGCAACCGGGAAAAGACCAGCGAGAGGATGCCTACCAGGAGCACGCTGAAGACCACCAGCCAGATGAAGTTGGCGCGGATGTTCAGGAAGGAGCCGTACGCCTGCTCGTAGGGCTGCTCCACCACCAGGTACCAGTCCAGTTCAGGGAAACTGTCCTTCAGGCGGGTACTGGGCAGGCCCACGAAGAGCCGGTCGTCTCCCTCGCCCACCTGCACCGAGCCGCGGTTGTTGGCCGCCGCCGTTCGGACCTCGACGTAGTAGGGGAACTTCTCCTGCCGTTCGGCCGTCAGGTCGCGGCTGACCACCACCATCCCGTCGGCCCCTCGGATCAAGGCGGCCTGGCCGCCGCCGCCCACTTCGATCGAGTTCACCAGTCCGAAGATCTCCTGGGCGTCCACCACGACCTTGACCACTCCCACGCAGGAGTTGGTCGCCTCGTCCACGATCGGTTCGGCGATCTCGATGGCGTAGGCCTCCACGCTGGCGTCGAAGTGCAGGTCGCCCAGGAAGTGTCCGCCGGCTCCCTGCCGGTACGCGTAGGCCCACCAGCGCTCGTCGCTCTGCAGGTAGTCCGAGGTCTTGTTGGTGGCCGCCACGGTGCGTCCCAGGATGTCGGTGACAATGATCTCGCGGAAGGAAGGCACCAGGGCGATGTAGTCGCGCAGGAAGCGGGAGGCCGGGTTGCCGAGCAGGTTGCGCAGCTGGGGGGCCTGGTTCACGTCCAGGCCGTCCCACTGCTGCTCGAGCTGCTGCTGGGCGTCGGTCAGCGGCTGCGGATTGGAGCGCAGGACAACCTCGCGAACCTCGGGCACGGTGCCCAGCGCCGCCACCTGGACGATCAGCCGCTGCAGATAGTTGCTCAGGGTGACCTGGGCGTTGTCGGCCAGTTCGCTCAGGTGCTGGTTGTTGGCTTGGATGTAGTCGTCACGGGCGCCCGAAATCAGGACCAGCGAACCCACGCCCAGGGGCAAGAGGCCGAGAACCATGAAGAGAATCAGAATTTTGGGGTCGAGTCGGGATTTCTGGTTCGCCATCTCACCTCCAATGCTGAGCCTGCAACTGCGTCGCCGGCAACGAGGGTCTCGATCGGTCCAATCACTGGCGATTGTAAGGCCGGTCCCCACGAATATCAAGAAAAACCCGTGCAGAAACAAGCACTTATCGAGCGTTCACGGGCGCGCCGCCGTCACGGAAAGCGAAGGCTCACGCCTGCCGCCACGGTCCAATCCGGCGTGTCCCGGTTCAGCCCGCGGGTCGCGGAGACATCCAGTTGCAGGTCGTTGGTGACCCGGTAGGTCAGCCCCCCGTCCACCAGCAGCGTCGAGCCGGCCCCGTCCAGCCGCGGCGAGACGCCGGCGATCTCCACGAACCACGAGGACCGCTCACTCAATCCGCGGCCCAGCGCCGCGGCCAGGAAGACCTCGGCGAAACGTTCGTCGCGCGCGGGATCGACGGGAACGTTGACGCCGACGTTGGTGGCCAGCGTGGTCCCCTTGCCCAGGGGAAACTCGGACGCCAGGTTGAAGGTGGGCACGGGGTCTTCGACCCGGAAAGCCCGGGAGCCGGCCGGCAGGGCCACCGATGCCAGCAGGGCGAGTGAGGGTTGGCCGAAGCGCTCCCCGCCGTCCGCGAACTGCCACTTGATTCCCACGCCGGGGCTTCCGACGCCGGTCTGCTCCGTGCGGCCCGCTGCGGACGTCAGCTCGAAGTGGGGGATACCGGTGGTGTCGACGCGCAGTTCGAGCCCGCGCACCAGGCCGAGGCGCAGCACGACGGGCACGAATACCCCCTCGCTGCGCAGCGGGCCGTCACTGGAGCGCTGATAGTCGACGCCGGTTTCGATGTGAAACACGCCGGGTGGCAGCGCGGTGCTTCCGTTGTAGAACCCGGGCCGATCGGTGATCAAGGGCGCCTGCTGAGCCCGCAGGCTGGAGGCACCGCCCACGGCCGCCGCCGTCCACAGCAGCAGTAGCCAACACCTTCGCCGTCCGAGCCAACCCCGCATCCGTCCGGTCTCCCGCTGAACACTCTCTCCGCCCGGGGCGCACCGTGCGGACCCGAGACGGCGTTTTTCCCTATCATGAGGATATGAAACAGGCGCTCTCCGTCAAGACCACGGGTGCAATCCAGTTGCGCGAGATTACCTCCCAGGTCCAACAGGCCGTGCAGGAGCTGGGCTTGCGCGAGGGCATCTGCACGGTCTACTGCCCCCACACGACGGCCGGACTCATCGTCAACGAAAACGCCGACCCGGACGTCGCCTCCGACCTGGAGCGCGCCTTCGAGGCGGCCGTTCCCAGGGTCCGTTTCGACCATGCCGAGGGAAACTCGCATTCGCACTTCCTGTCGTCGATCACGGGGTCGTCGGTGCAGCTCGTGGTGGAGGGAGGGCGGCTGCAGCTGGGGCGCTGGCAGGGGGTGTTCTTTTGCGAGTTCGACGGGCCCCGCCAGCGGACGGTGTGGGTGACGGGGGTGGGCGCCTGAACCCTGCGCGGGTGGTTCGACAGCCGCGAGTTGGAAGGACGCGGGTCAATCCCGCGCGAACGCCGCGTCGAACGCCGCCGCCGCCGGCTCGAAGTCCAGCCGCTTGACGAACGCCGCCGCCTCCGCCGCGCCGTGCTCCCGGTCCATCCCCGGGTCTTCCCATTCCACCGAGAGCGGGCCCGCGTAGCCGATCCGGTTCAGCTCCCGCATGATCTCCTCGAAGCGGATCGACCCTCGTCCCAGCGAACGGAAGTCCCAGTAGCGGTCGGGGTGGCCGAAGGGGAGGTGGCCGCCGAACACGCCCGACCGGCACGGCGTCCGCGACCACGCCACGTCCTTCATGTGGACGTGGTAGATCCGGTCGGAGAACGCGCGCAGGAAGCCCACGTAGTCGACCCCCTGGTAGCCCAGGTGGCTGGGGTCGTAGTTGAAGCCGAAGGCCTCGCGCCGGCCCAGCGCCTCCAGCGCCCGCTCGGCGCTCGAGACGTCGAAGGCGATCTCGGTGGGGTGGACCTCCAAAGCGAAGCGGACCCCCGCCTCGTCGAACACGTCCAGGATCGGGTTCCACCGGTCGGCGAAGTCCCGATAGCCCGCCTCGAGCGCGGCGGGCTCCACCGGCGGGAAGGAGTAGAGCAGGTGCCAGATGGAACTCCCCGTGAAGCCGTTGACCACCTTCACGCCCAGGCGGGCGGCGGCCCGGGCCGTGGCCTTCATCTCCTCGGCGGCCCGCTGCCGCACCCCCTCCGGTTCACCGTCGCCCCAGACGTGCGCCGGCAGGATGGACGCGTGCCGCTGGTCGATGCGGTCGCAGACGGCCTGGCCCACCAGGTGATTGCTGACGGCGAAGCACTCGAGGCCGTGATTGCGCAGGGTCTTCCAGCGGCCCTCGCAGTAGTCCGGCTCGGCCAGCGCTCTTCCCACCTCGAAGTGGTTGCCCCAGCAGGCCAGCTCCAGGCCGTCGTATCCGAATCGGGCCGCCTCGAGGCAGATCGTCTCGAAGTCCAGATCGGCCCACTGGCCGGTGAAAAGAGTCACGGGGCGCGGCATCGGTTCCTCCTGTTGCGACGCGGAAGCGTAGCACAGCTCCGGTCCGATTACGATAAGATACGGGCCATGCAACCGATCACTGCTCAGGAAGGCTGGTTCGTCCTTCATCTGTTCTACCACGTCGACCGGGCGGCCTGGGAGGCGGCCGACGACGACCGCAAACTCGACACCCTGAAGGAATTCCGCCGCGTGCTGGACGAGTTCCGGGAGCAGGAGCACTGCCAGGCGTACTGCTACTCGATCTGGGGACAGAAGGCCGACTTGGGCGTGCTGCTGGTGGACCCCGACCTGGACCGCCTCAACCGCACCGAAAACGACCTCGTGCACGCCTTCCCGGCCGGGACGCTGCGGCAGGCGCACTCCTTCACCTCCATGAGCGAGATCTCGGAGTACATCTCGCAGGAGCGCGACTACGACCGCACGCTGCGCGAGAAGGAAGGCCTGGAGCCCGGGTCGGCCCCTTACGAAGAAAAGATGAACGCCTTCCGGCAGCGCATTCAGTCGTACATCGACGAGCGGCTGAAACCCGAACTGCCCGAGCATCGCGTGATGTGCTTCTACCCCATGAACAAGGCCCGCCGCGACGGCGCCAACTGGTACATGCTCGACTTCGACCGGCGCAAGGAACTGATGGGCGGCCACATGATGACGGGCCGCAAGTTCGCCGGCAAAGTCAAGCAGCTCGTGACGGGCTCCATCGGCCTGGACGACTGGGAATGGGGCGTCACCCTCTTTTCGGAGGACCCCTTCCAGTTCAAGAAGATCCTCTACGAAATGCGCTACGACGAGGTGAGCGCCGTCTACGGGGAATTCGGCGAGTTTTACGTCGGCATCGAACTCGAGCCGGAACAGCTCTTCGAACGCCTCCACCTGACCGAACGGGTGGGCGCTCCCGTCGGCTTTCGCTCCTGACCCCGTCAGGAACCGGGCCTGAGCGCTTCCAGCCGGCTCGCCACCGCGAACAGCACGTCCTCGCGGTCGACGCCGGCCACCAGCTGCAGCGAGACCGGCAGGCCGCCTCGAGCCGAGCCCCAGGGCAGGACCAGCGCGGGCACGCCGGCCACGTTCTGGGGGGCGTTGAGGCGCACCAGGTTCTCCACCACCGGGACCTCCCGGCCGTTGATCGAGAGGGACCCCTGCCCCACGAGCGGAGGGAGGCAGGGGACGGTGGCCCCGACCAGGCAGTCGACCTGGCGGAAGGCGCGGCGAAAGGACTCGATCAGCACCTTCCGCAGCTGCCTCGCCTCCGCCACCTCGTAGCCGCGGACCTCCTCCCCCTGCCGCAGCCGCTCGGCCACGGCGGGGTCGTACCCCTGCGGTTGCTCCTCGAGGAACCGGCGGTGGTACGCGAAGGCCTCGCTGGCGGCCAGCACCCTGGAAGCCTCCAGGGCCTGCTCGATCCCCTCCAGCGCCACCTCCCGGACCTCGAACCCGGCCTCCTCGAGAGCCGAGACGGCGGCCCGCAGCGGCCGCTCCACCTCACGGTCCAGGCCGGACCAGTAGTATTCGCACACGCCCAGCCGATGCCGCGACGGATCGGCGCCCGCCGCCCAGCCGCCCCGCCTGCGGGGTGTGCGCAGGACCTCGAACAGCAGCGCGGCGTCGGCCACCGAGCGAGCCAGCGGCCCGGCGTGATCCAGCGTTCGGCTCAGCGGCAGCACGCCCTCGAGGGAGACCCGGCCCCGCGTCGGCTTGAGGCCCACCAGCCCGCAAAAGGCGCTGGGGATGCGGATCGAGCCGCGCGTGTCGGTACCGATCGAGGCCGGACACATCCCGGCGGCCACCGCGGCCGCCGACCCTCCGCTCGAGCCTCCCGAGATGCGCGCCGGGTCGTGGGGGTTGCGGCAGGGGCCGAAGTGGGCGTTCTCGTTGGTGACGCCGTAGGCGAACTCGTGCAGGTGGGCCTTGGCCAGCACCACCGCCCCCGCCCGCCGCAGCCGGCGCACCAGGGCGGCGTCCTTGCCTGTCTCCAGGCCCGCCCCGAAGACCCGCGAGCCGGCCGTGGTGGGCAGCTCGCGCGTCAGGATCAGGTCCTTGACCGCCAGGGGCACGCCCGCCAGGGGGCCTGCCGGGGCGCCCGCCTTCACCTTCCGGTCGATGGCGTGGGCGGCGTCCAGCGCTTTGGGAGAGACCGAGAGGAGCGCGTTGAGGCGGGGATTGAGCCGCCCGACCCGCTCCAGCGCCCGTTGCACCACCTCGACCGCGGACGCCGATCCCGCGCCGACTCGCCTGGCGGTCTCTTCGACCGAATCGAAATCCATGCCGGAGTCATTGTTACCATAGCCTCGATGGAGGGGATACGGGAGCAGTTCGAGCGGGAGTTCCGGCTCTGGAGGCGGCCGCTTCACCGGAAACTGCTGCAGGCTCCGCTGCGCGTGGTCCGCACCCGTCTGGTCGCCCAGCTGGCGCGAAGGCTCCCCCGCCCTCTCGAGCTGGAAACGCCCACCTTCTGGGGGGGGCGAATGCGGATCGTGCTCCCGGAAGGAGTGTCCCACGCCCTCTACTACAACCGTTTCCTGGAAGCCGGACTGACCCGCTTCATGCTGGAACGGCTCCGCCCGGGCATGGTCTTCCTCGACGTGGGCGCCCATTTCGGGTATTTCTCGCTGCTGGCCTCCGAGCTGGTGGGCCGGCAGGGCGCGGTACACGCCTTCGAACCCACGCCGGACACCTTTCAGCGCCTGGG
>JBFGHG010000104.1:0-7883 GCA_041578395.1 Acidobacteriota bacterium | reverse complement strand
TCGGGCCGCGCGACCCAAAGGACGGGTCTCGAATCCCCTTGTAATCCGGGAGTTCGTTGTCTCGAGTCGTGTCCGGGACAAGGCGTGGTAGACGCATCTCCGATTCCGCTTCGCGGCTCCGGTTGGATCGACGCGGGCGTGGCCTCGGGAGCACAATGATCCTCGATCCCCAGTCCTGGCTGAAGATAGTGGTGAAGCGGCGGGGTCGGGTGCTGGCGGCTTCCGTCGTTCTCACCGCCCTGGCCGCCCCGGGACTGCTCGAGCTTCGCCTGGACAATTCCCCGCGGGTCTTCTTCGTGAACGACGCGGAGGCCCTCCAGCGCTACCGGCAGTTCGAGATGGACTTCGGACGCGACTGGGTGGTGCGGCTGGCCGCCTCGGGGCCGGGGCTGTGGACCGATGAGGGCCTGCGCTGGCTGGCCGAGGTGGAGATGGCCGCCGCCTCGCTGGGCGGCTCTGCCGGGGCCGCGGGGCTGTACACCCGCCACCGATCCGACTTCGACGTTTGGCCCCCGGAGCCCGACTCCCTGCGCCGCCGCGCGCTCGACGACCCGCTGGACCGCAATGCAGGGTGGGTGGGCCGGCAGGGCGAGACCGTCTCCCTCCTGATCGCGCTCTACCACCTCGATCGAATGGAACTCGATTCCCTGCTGGACGAGCTGGAGCGGGCAGCCGGCCAGGCCCCTCCGGGCGTCGAGGCCTGGATCGCCGGGCTTCCATCGATCCAGCGGGCCATGGACCGGGAGTTGATCCGCTTCTTCAGCCGTTTCTTTCCCCTGCTGGGCGTGCTGGCGGTAATACTGCTGCTGGTGGTCCTGGGCCGCCCCGTGCACGTGCTGCCGCCGCTGATGCTGGTTGCGGTGTGCACGACACTCCTGTTCGGCGGCATGGGGTTCGTGGGCGTAACCCTGAACCTGGTGACCATGATGCTGGCGCCACTGATCTTCGTCATCACCCTGGCCACGGCCGTCCACGTTCTGGTCCGCGTCCGCTATCACCAGCAGCAGGGCGAAAGTCCTCCGCGGGCGGTCTGCATCGCGTACCGCGAGAAAGCCTGGCCGGTTTTCTGGACCGGCGTCACGACGGGGGTGGGGTTCGGGGCACTGGTGAGCAGTACAGTGCCGCCGGTACGGACGCTGGGTGCCTGTGCCGCCGCCGGCATCGCCCTCATGACGGTGGCCGCCTTCACCTTCTATCCGGCGCTGCTCGCGCTCGGGCGCGTCTCCTCCCCGGCGTCCCGCCCCGTGCCCCGGCCGCTGGAACTGTGGGCGCGGCGGGCCGGCAGGGGAGTCGCGCAATGGGCCGGCCGCCGGCACCGCATGGTCTTTATGGGGTCTGCCGCCGTGGCTCTGGTCTGCCTGCCGGGGGTAGGGCTGCTGACGACCGAGACGAGCGTGCTCTCCTACCTGCCCCGCTCGCACCCGGCGCGGCAGGCCATCGAACGATTGGAGGGGGCGGGGATTGGCGCAGTCTCGGCGGAGTTGACACTGGCGGCGAAGCACGAAGACGGCGCTCCCTTCGAGCAGCCGGGACAGCTGTTGCGGCTGGCCGACGCCACCCGCGAGTTACGGCAGCTGCCCTTGGTCCTGGGGGCCGTCAGCGCCGGCGACCTGCTCGAGGACGTCCTGCAGCGCCAGTCGGCCGCCACTCCCGAGGAGGCGCTCGCCAGACCCGGTCTAACCTCCCCGGAGCAGCGCCTGCTTCCCTATTTCTGGACGCGCGACGGACGGCGGGCCCGCATCTCTCTGCTCGTTCCCCTGGCGGGCCACCGCGAGCTCGACCCGGTTCTGGAGGGCGCTCGCGGACGGGTGGAGGCCCTTTTTCCCGACCTGCAGGCCGCCGTCACCGGGCGCTATCCGCTGGTTCTGGCGGCCCAGCGGAGGCTGCTCGAGACCATGATGGCGTCGTTGTCGATCACTCTGCTCGTGGTCACCCTGATCTTTGCCGGGCTGCTTCGGCGGCTGCCTCTCTGGCTGGCCGCCCTGGCTCCCAACGGGTGGGCCGTCCTGTTCGTGCTGGGGGCCATGGGCTGGGCCGGCGTCCCACTGGACAGCACCACCATCATGATCGCCTCGGTCGTGCTGGGTCTGGCCGTGGACGACACCCTGCACACCTTCGGCCATTACCGCCGCCTGGCGTCCAGGCTCGACCCGGCGCGAGCAGCGGTGGGGGCCGTCGAAGAAGTGGCTGGTGCACACGTGCTGTCCACGCTCCTGCTGGCGGGTGGGTTCTTGGTCTGCGCGCTCTCCTCGTTCGTCCCGGTGGCGCGTTTCGGTGCTTTGGCGGCGGCCGCGCTGATGGTGGCGCTGCTGGCGGACCTGCTGCTGGTGCCCGCCTGGCTGTCGCGTCTTCCGACTAATACGACGCGCGCCGCATGAAGAGCACGCCAGACAGCAGCAGGGCCGCGGCCAGCAGGGCAACGCCCAGGTCGCCCAGAGTGGGAATGGGCGCGGGACCGCCCGCCATCATCTGCGCCATCCAGTTCCCCATGCCGCCGGCGAACGGCCCCCCGGCCCGCACGTTGAACCCGCCCCCCGCCTGCTGGCCGACGGGGCCGGCCGGCGCCTGGCTGAACTTCAATTCGCCGGACAGGGTCATCCTGTCGGAGTTCAGGCTCCCGGTGAAGTCGGCGGTCCCGAACATGTCGCCGCCGTCCAGGGTCCCGCCGAACTGGGTCCCCTGAAGATCCCCGGACAGGTTGGCCTGCATGTCCTTGGGGCACTCCGGCGATCCGGAGGTCAACGTCAGCGACACCGGGCCCATGATGCTGCCGCCGTCCTGAGACACGGTGGCCGTGCCCTCGAAAGTGCAGTTCGCCGTGTTCACGCCGCTGGTCGAAGCACCCGCCGCGGGAGAGAACGAAGCGGTGGTCTGCAGGGTCCACTGGCCGCTCAGATCGGGCAGCACGTCCTGGGACACGCCCACAGAAAGGGTGAGTCCGAGACAGAGAGCGAAAAGTACGAGTCGAAGAAGTGCAGTCATTGGAAAACCCCCCCGGTGCGCTGCCCGCGATCATACCAGATCTGCCCGTGCACTGATTCACTGGGTCAGATCGCTCGCGCGGCCGTCAAAAGGCCCATCCGAACCGCCGGCCCGCATCGATTCCCCGTCGAGACCATGACCTGGCAGCCGCCGGCCCTGGAACCGTTGTTGCTTCGGGTCGGGCAAGAAACAGGAAAAGGGGGGAGCCATGTCCAGGAAGGTCACTTTTCTCGTCCTCGTCCTCGCCACCGCCACTCTTCTGCTCTTCGCGATCCCCGTACGGGACGATCCACTGGTTCGGATGCCGGGCACGCAGCCGCAGCCGGAAGGGTCGGTCTCGCTGGAATCGCCCAATCGCTGCCTGAACTGCCACGGCGGTTACAACAGTGCAGTCGAGCCCGGCTTCAACTGGAAGGGCTCGATGATGGCCCAGGCGGGCCGGGACCCGATCTTCTGGGCCTGCCTCACCGTGGCCGCGCAGGACGCGATCTGGGCCACCGGCAGCCCCAACGCCACCGACCTCTGTTTGCGGTGCCATTCGCCCAAGGGCTGGCTGGAGGGCCGATCCGACCCGACCAACGGGAGTGCGCTGGCGGGTGCGGACTTCGACGGCGTCCAGTGCGATTTCTGTCACCGCATGGTCGACCCCTTCTTCGAGTCGACCTACGCCGGCCTCCGGGAAGGCTCCGACTGGGTGGGCTACTGGGACGAGACCGGAGCCAGCGGCACTCCGTCACAGCCCGCGGCCGACGCCACCTACGGCAACGACCTGGCGGAGTCGGCCTCGGTGCTGCTGTTCAACGGCGCGCCCTTCTACGGCGCGGACAACCTGCCCTTCAGCGCCGAGTACCGGGAGAACGCCAGCGGCCAGTACTTCGTCAGCTCCGACTCCGCCAAGCGCGCCTCCTTCGCCGACGCGGCGGCCCGGCATCGGATGTTCTACAGCCGCTACCACAAGAGCAAGTACTTCTGCGCGACCTGCCACGACGTCTCCAACCCGGTGCTGGCCAACCTGGGCGCCGATCCCGCCTCGCCGCTGCCGACGGAGGTGAACTCCGCCTACTCCTATTTCCACGTCGAGCGGACCTTCTCGGAGTTCATGCTGTCGGACTACGGCCAGCCGGGGGGCGCCGCAGGCCTGGGCCCCTTCGCCCCGGGAGTCTTCGACACCTCGCTGCCCAACGACTACGTGGGCAAGTGCCAGGACTGTCACCTGCGCGACGTGAGCGGAGCCGGCTGCAACAAGAACGGCTCCCCGGTGCGCCCGGGCGAGAGCGTCGAGCACCCCAATTCGGGGCTGCCCCTGCACGATCTGACCGGCGGGAACATCTGGGTGTCGACGATACTGGCCAGCACCGTGGCGGGGTCGCCCAACTACGATTCCACCAACGACACGCTGCTCAACCGTCCCGGCGTGCTGACCATGGACCTGCAGGCGGGGCAGGGGATCGACGCCGAAGCCCTGCTGGCGGGCGCCGACCGGGCACGTCAGCAGCTGGAGCTGGCGGCCTCGATCGAGAACCTGTCCTACGACCCGGCCACCGGCGCGCTCTCTTTCCGGATTCAGAACCAGACCGGACACAAGCTGATCTCCGGCTTTCCGGAGGGACGGCGGATGTACCTGAACGTTCGGGTCTTCGCGGGCGGGGCCCTCATCTTCGAGATCAACCCCTACGACGCGGCCGCGGCCACACTGAAAGGCCTGCACTACGACTATCAGCCCGGCTTCGGCCTGCCGGCTCCCGCCGCGCTGACGGCCAGCGAGAGTTACAGCGACGGACTCGTCTACCAGATGCACCCCTCGAGCACGCTGACGGGGGAGACCGAGACCTTCCACTTCGTGCTGGCCGACGACCGCCACAAGGACAACCGGATCCCGCCCAAGGGTTTCCGGATCTCCGAAGCGGGCGGGCGTCTCTCCGTCCCCCGGCTGGGGGGCGCGGACGCTCCCACGCTCTACCAGGCGGCCGAATACGCCGGCGGCTACGACGACGTCTCGCTGGTGGTCCCCTCCGGCGCGGACTACCTGGAGGTCACGCTCTACTACCAGACGACCAGCCGGGAGTACATGGAGTTCCTGCGCGACGAGATCAACGCCAACCCGGCCAACCTGACGCTGCCGGCCTCGGCGTACGTGATCGCCACCGACCCCTTCTTCGACGGCCTGCGCGCCTGGGGCGACACCATCTGGGATCTGTGGCTGCACAACCGCAACCTGGACGGGGCTACACCGTTCCCCATGGCACAGGCCACCATCGGAGCCCCGCCGCCTCCCGACCCGGGTGACTGCACCGCTCCCGGCGCGCCTGTGAACCTGCTGGCCACGGGCGGGCGCAAGAGCGTCACCCTGGACTGGACGCCGGGCGATCCGGCGCCGGACGGCGGCTACCGCATCTTCTACGACCAGGCGGACAAGCTGCAGTACCGTGACTCGGTCTCCGCGGATACGACGAGCTTCCGGGACAACCGCCTGCAGCGGCAGACGGAGTATTGCTACCGAGTCACCGCCTGGAGTGATTGCGACGGGGACGGCGTCTTCACGGGCATGGTCGACCTGGAAAGCGGAGCGTCCAACCAGGCCTGTGCGACGACGAAGTAGGCTCCGGTCTGGATGGGCAGGGTGCGGGGTGCCGCTGCGGGTCATTCGTGGTCATTCGGCGGGCACCACGACCCAGTGGGAATACGCTTCTCGAGCGGTTCCAGCAGGCGCTCGTCCCGGGCGTAGATGAACCAGTTCGTCCCGTTCCCCCAGAGGGCCTTGCCAGCCCGCCAGGTTCCGCCTCAGATCGAGGTGCCCCAGCCGTCGTAGGTGCTGGAACTGGAGCTGGCCAGCTCGATCAGGCTGCGGGTGAACTCCTCGGACAGCCCCTCCCGGATCGATCCCTCTTTTTGCGCCTCGACGTTCCAGACCTCGGTACCCCGGCCTGCCGACGGTCCCAGAGCGATGACCAGGAAGTCTTTCCTGTACAGCTCGCGGCCCAGCAAGGCGGCGGTCCGACGGTTCGGGGCCCAGAAGTGCACCTCCAGCTCCCGGAGCGAGTCGAAGTCGGCGCCGCGTTTACGGAATTCGGCCTCCAGGGCCGCGTTGCGCCGGAGGTGGCCTTCCAGCTCCCGCTCGTTCGTGGACGGATCAGGGTTCCAGGTCATGACTCGGGCTCCTCCGAGAAGTCTTGGCGTTTGACTCCACCCGGGTTGCTCAGGTCCGTAGCCTGCGCGCTCCCCTCCAGTCGACCGGGTTTCCAGACGCGAATCCGCGCCCTCTCGGCGTGCAGCCGGATGAAACCAGAATGGAACCGGAAGAACAGATGGTCCGCGGGCGTCGCCTGAGCTTCCTCCAGAATCGACCGGTCGTCGCGCTGGTCCGGGCTGATGTACCCCACCTCGTCCAGATCGGTGTCCGCGCGGCAGCAAAACCCGGGACTCAGCTCCAGGTAGTCGATCCCGGAGAACCGGAGCATCACGGTGGGGAGGCCCTCGCCATGGACTTCGTGGGGCGTGAACACGATCTCGACGATCCGGTCATTATAGACGGTCATCTGCCGGTAATCGTATTGATTGTGTAGATCGTAGAGGAGTCCCTCGGACCGTATCGCATTGCTCTGATCGATTTTGAAGTTCTTTTCCATCCGTTCCCGATCCCCGGATTCGCGCCGATCTCCGGCGGATTTGCCTTGCTGCTCCACCAGTGTAAGATTCTTCCAACATCCGGGAGGTTGAAATGGTCCACTCCAGATTTCTCGTCCTGACGGCTGCCCTTCTCTTCAGCGGTGTGCAGGGCGGCGCCCAGTCCCATCCACCTCTGACGCTGGAGGACGTCTTCGAGTTCGAGTCGGTTTCCGACCCGCAGCTCTCGCCCGACGGGCAGCGGGTAGTCTACGTCCGCCGCTTCGCCGACGTGATGACCGACCGGCGCTACTCCAATCTCTGGATTTGCAACTTCGACGGCAGCGGACAGCGTTCTCTGACGACCGGAAAGCGCAACGACCAGTCGCCGCGGTGGTCACCGGACGGTACGCGGCTGGCCTACGTCTCTGCCGAAGGCGAGGAGCCGCCCCAGATCTACTTGCGCTGGATGGACACCGGGCACACCACCCGGCTGACCAACCTGCAGTTTCCGCCGTCCGGACTGGGCTGGTCCCCCGCCGGCACGCAGATCTCCTTCGTCGCCCACGTCCCGTCCGAGAACCCGGGCGCCCGCATCGCCAAGTTGCCCTCGCCGCCCAAGGGCGCCCAGTGGTCGCCGCCGGCGACGGTCTACGACAAACTCGACTACCGCTTCAACGGCGCCGGCTTCTACCCGCCCGGCTACACGCACGTCTTCGTCGTCCCGGCCGAAGGGGGCACGCCGCGGCAGATCTCGAAGGGCGATTTCGAACACGGCACGCGGCTGGGATGGGGCTCGGGCCCGCCGGTCTGGGCTCCCGACGGCAAGGCCCTGATCGTCTCGGTCAACCGCAGGCCGGACGCCGAACTGGAGCCGCTGGACACCGAAGTCTGGGAGTTCGACGTCGCCTCCGGCGAGGCCCGCGCGCTCACCGACCGCCGCGGGCCCGACGACTCGCCGGACATCTCCCCCGACGGCAGCCGGATCGCTTACGTCGGCTTCGACGACCGCTACCAGGGTTACCAACTGACGCGCTTGCACGTAATGAACCGCGACGGCACCGGCGTCCGGGTGCTGGCCGAGGACCTGGACCGCAGCGTCCGCAGCCCGCAATGGGCGGCCGACGGCGGCGGGATCTACGCCGTCTACGACGACCAGGGGAAGACCAGGCTGGCCCTCTTCTCCCTGGACGGCTCGCGGACGGAGATCGCCGACGACCTGGGCAACGCCTCGACCGCCTACCAGGGCGGCACCTTCCACGCCGGCGCAAGCGGACGCGTCGTCTACACCCTCAACC
>JBFGHG010000103.1:0-7889 GCA_041578395.1 Acidobacteriota bacterium | reverse complement strand
GGCCAGCAGCAGGACGCCGGCCGTCATTGTCGGGGCTCCCTCCGCGAAAGCTCCTCGAGCCAGCTCTGCTCTTCGTCACGCAGCTGCTGTACGCGCTGCTCCACCTCGCGCCAGAAGCGGATCGCCTGCGTGACGAAGTCCAGCTCCGGGACCAGCTCGCGCACGGTCAGGTTGAGCGAAGTGATCTGCCGGCCGCGATAGCCGTCGCCGTCCAGGGTACTGCAGCCGGGGACCTCCGTCTCGAGGCGCTCGAGCCACTGCACGTCGCGCGACACCTGCTCCAGCACCAGCCGCCGGCCGTTGAGCGTGAGCGGCGGCGAAGGCGACGTCGACGCCGCCGGGGGGTCGAAGGCGCGGCTGGGCACCAGCGTGACGCCGCTGATCAGGAAGCAGTCCTCCCGGTCCTCCCCTCCCAGCGCCTCCCGCTGCTTGATCCGCGGGACCTGCACCATGCGCAGCTGCGCCAGGTCCTCCATCAGGACCACCTGCTCCTCGTCCTCCCCCACCACGTCGGAGACGGCGGCCGGACCCTGAGCCGGGTAGGCGAACTCGCGGGTCACCTGCTGGTCGGCCCGCTCCACTTTCACCCGCGAAATGCCGTAGAACTGCAGGGCGTCCGCACCCCGGAAAAACCCGGCGAAGGGGCCGCGGGGCGTCTGGTCGAGCGAGGAGCGGGCGATGAACAGCTGCACGGCGATCTCGCCCCCCTTCACCGGCAGGCAGGGCCCTTCCTGCTCCGCGTGCTGCTCGTACAGCCCGTGCAGCTTCTCGATCTTGCTCCACTCCGGCAGCGCCTCCTGCTCCCCGCTTCCCCGCACCAGCTCCAGGTCCACGGCCACCTGCGCGGGAAGCCCGGGCCGGGTGAGGTCTCCCTCGCGGCAGGTCCGGCGGGCCTGAGCGGGAAGCCAACCGAGGCCGGCCGCCAGCAGCAGGAGCAGCAGAAACGAATGCCTGTGGTGTCTCATGGCCTCCTCAGCGTTCGATGCGGACGCGGATCCGCTGACTCTGAAAATCGTCCCGCGCCACCAGCGACAGGTCGTGAGCGCTGCCCCGGCGCAGGGAGTCGTCGACGTCTCCCACGATGCGCAGGTGCCAGTCGCCGCTCGGCCCGTCCCGCTGCAGCCGGTAGGGCAGCCCCTCCGGCTCGAGCCCGCCGAAGGCGCGCACCCGGACGTCGGGGCGCCCGTCCAGCGGCGCGGTGGTCCCGTCCGGGTCGATGATGTGCCGGCTCAGGTTGTAATAGTAGTAGCCCTGGCGCTCTTCGAAGAAGTGCCACTCGTAGAAGATCCGCACGAAATGGATGTCGCTGTCGCCCGGCCCCAGGTAGGTGGAGCGGGGCGGCTCGTTGCGCAGCAGGTTGAAGCCGATGGTGAAGTCGACGCGCACGTTCTGCCGGTCGAAGTAGTGGCCCCGCTGCTCGTAGGTGCGGCCGGAGGCCAGGCTGCGGAACGGCTCCAGCCACCCGCGCTCCAGGTCCTCGCGCAGGATGGCGCCTCCTTTCCAGCCTCCTTCGGCCGCCCCTTCCAGGACCCGCAGCTCGCGGTGCACGTCCCAGCCGCCCCAGCTCCCCCCCTCGCCCAACTGGTCCAGGACCAGCTTGGGGACCCGGAAGGGCCGCCCCTGGACGACGGGCACGTCGCCGTAGCGCTGCTGCTCCTGGCGCAGGAACTTGAGCACCCCGGTGTGGGTGCGCCGCTGCCGTCCCAGCGGTTGGCCGTGGCGGAAGAAGTTGAAGCCGAACTCGACCCGGTAGTCGCCCGAGGTGAGCCCCGCCTGGTCCGCCACCAGCTCGAGCAGGTCGAAACTGGCCCGGTGCAGCACGGCTTTGTTCCCCGCCGTCAGCTGCTCCCAGGTGAAGTAGGCGCAGTCGGGCGCCGCACGCCGGCAGGGCGCCGAGCCGGCGGGTTCAGGGAGCAGGCTCCGCCCCTCGCCGCCGGTGATCCCCAGCACCTGGACGGTGAACTCGTCGTAGTTCTGGGCCAGCGCCAGGGGCTTGAACTCGATCGAGAAGAAGGGGTCCTCGGGGGTGACGACTTCGCTGGCTGGGTCCGACTCCGGGTTCTGGCTGACGGGGACGTGGAAGACGTAGAAGTAGTCGTCGAACAGGCGCACGCCCAGCTGAGTGTCCAGCGCGTTCTGGTAGAGAAAGACCAGCGCGATCACCAGCTTGGCCATGTTCATCCAGAGGTTGGCGAAGTCGTAGCCGCCGGCCCGCTCCAGGAGTGAATTCGAAATTCGAGGTCCGTGATTGGTGATTTCTGGATTCCTCTTCAACGACTCTGGGCGATGGCCCGCACTTCGGCGCGGCCGGCCAGGGCCCGCAGCCAGGCGAAGCCTCCGATGGAGAGGACCATCAGCATCAGCAGCACCTTGGCCGCCAGGTCCACCCAGGGCTGGTCCCCCGCCAGGATGGGGAGCAGGATGGCCAGGGCGCCGCTGAACAAGCCGGTCGCCGAGACGACGGTGGCCCAGGTGTAGAGCTTGGACGTCTTCACGGCCGCGTCGGGGGCCCGGCGGCTCAGCAGCCCGGCCACCCGGCCGAACCACTCGGACAGTCCCGGGGCCGGGTCCTCGAAGCGGACGGCGAGGCCGTCCGGCTGAACGTTCTCGACCCGGCAATCGCCACGGTAGGGTCCGGGGGTGAAGGGGGCGTCCAGCCACTCCACCCGCACCCGGCTCAGCGAAGCGGGCGGATCGTCCCAGTAGACGAACATCCCGTCCCGCGCGATGCGGACCGCCCGCGGCTGGTGGATCTGGTCCCCTGCCTTGCCGGCCCGGTAGACGACGCTCACGTCGGCGCCGGCCAGCTCCAGGCCGGTCAAATCGAGCGCACTCTCGGTCTCGTTCATGGCTGACTCCTCTTACCGCCTCGAAACGGAAGCTAGTGGTGAGGCCGGTCCCTTGTCAAGCTTGCCAGCCCGGACGGCGCCACGGTATCCTGGCCGCACGGCGCATCCTTCCAATCACCCCTTTCCCAGGAGGTGTCTCATGAAGACCCCGGCCTTGTTCATCGCGGCGAGCCTCGCCCTTGCCGGCACGCCCGCTGCCGCACAACAGGCGGAATCCCCTCAGATCCTGCCCCGGGGAGAAGTCCGGGTCGGGTTCCCGAGCGCGGGAACTGACGAGTTCCCGGTCTCGATTGCCCAGATCGGAATCGACCTGACGCTGGACGGCATTCCCGAGGGCGAGATCAGCGCCGAGGGGCCGTTCGTCGTTGAGCGGGGGGAGCCCCGCCCCGACGGGGGCGTCAACGTCATCGACGTCGAGATCGTACAGATGGAGCTGGTCGGCTCCAGTCCGCTGGGACCGGTGGTGATCCGGGAAAGCCCGCTGCGGCAGTCGCGTGGACAGATTCGCGCGCTGAGCCCGGAGTCCGATTTTCCGGCGGACAGCTTCTTCGACGTGTTCGTGGAGATCGATCTCGGCGAGCAGACAGTCTTCAACGACGAGCCCATCCGGCTGCAGGCGGTCATCACCGAGATTCCGCCCCGGATCAGCGTCTACCGCAGCTTCGCCCAGCCCCCCGTGATCCCGTTGCTGGCGCGCGGGACCGGCCAGCTGGTGGCGCTGCTGCTGCACGTCGCGCATGCGCCCAACCCCGACTTCGAGGTGACCCCTCGCGACCTGAAGATCCTGATCGAGCGGGTGCAATTGAAGGTCGAACTGCTGAGCCGCAAGCTGGAACTGCTGACCCGCACGCAGACCGGCGGGACGACCAGTACGCTTTTGTTCACCTTCAACGTCTCCGGCGTAGGGCTGGAGACGGGGATCGCCATCACGAACTTCACCGACCGATTTCAGTTGCCCGTTCCCGGCCCCTGCACTCTTGAACTCCGGTCGCTGGCCGATCCGGCAACGCCGCTGCTGATCGACACCGTCGCCCTGCGCGCGGCGGGCGCGGGACTCGGCCTCGACGCGGGGGGCAGCATCCCGCCGGGAGGAACGCTCTCGATCCTGCTGGCGGACTTGCTGCGCGCCGGGGGCTTCGACGCGAGGTTTCAGGGGACGGTGATCGCCCGCTGCAATTTCCCCGCGGCCCAGGGGATCAACTTCGTCTCGGATCCCGGCTTCAGCCGACAATCGCAAGGGTATCCCGCCGTGGTGATCCGCTGAGACGGTCAATGCCACTCGCTCGAGAGCGGCCGGCGCGGTATCCTACGGGCAATGAGCGAGGGATGGCCCCATTTCGCCGGCCAAGGTGACAATCCCGATGCCGAGGAGTTGGTGCGCCTTTTCCAGCTGTCGCTGGATCTGCTCTGCGTGGCGGGAACCGACGGCTATTTCAAGCAGATCAACCCGGCCTTCGAGCGGGTGCTGGGGTACAGCCGGGACGAGTTGCTGAGCCGCGGCTTCCTGGAGTTCGTCCACCCGGACGACCACGCCTCCACGCTGCGGGAGGTCGAGCGCCTGGCGCAGGGCGAGGAGGTGGTCGACTTCCAGAACCGGTACCGGGCCAAGGACGGCAGCTACCGCTGGCTGGCCTGGCGCTCGGCGCCGCTGGCCGAGCAGGGACTCATCTACGCGGTGGCCAGAGACATCACCGAACAGAAGAAGACCGAGGCGCTGCTGGCGAAGCGGACGGCGGAACTGGAGCGGACCAACCGCGACCTGGACGAGTTCGCCTCGGTGGCCTCGCACGACCTGCGGGCGCCGCTGCGGGGCATCGCCAACCTGGCGGAGTGGATCGAGGAGGACCTGCCGGGCGAGCTGCCGGCCTCCGTGAGTGACAACCTGGCCAAGTTGCGGGCGCAGGTGCAGCGGATGCAGCGGGTGATCGACGAACTGCTGGCTTTCGCCCGGGCGGGACGGGAGTCGGCGCCCGTCGAGACCGTGGACGTGGCCGCTCTGATCGAAGGGGTGGTCCAGCTGCTCGAACCTCCCGAGGGGATGCAGGTGGAGATCGGGTCCGCAATGCCGACCCTCGAGACCCATCGCCCGCCCCTGGAACAGGTCCTTCGAAACCTGATCGGCAACGCCATCCAGTACCACGATCGCCCCGACGGCAGAATCCGGGTCACCGCCAGGGAACGCGAGCGGTTCTGGGAGTTCCACGTGAGCGACGACGGCCCCGGCATCCCGCTGGAGGCGATCGAGAGGGTGTTCCGGATGTTCCAGCGGCTGCAGCCGGGCGGGGGCGTGCAGGGCACGGGAATCGGCCTGCCGCTGGTCAAGCGGATCGTACAAGCCTACGGCGGCCGGGTCTGGGTGCAATCGGACGGCCGCGGCTCGGATTTCGGGTTCACCTGGCCCCGGAGCGTGCCGTAATGCCCAGGATCCTGATCGTGGACGACGACGAGATCGACCGGCAGGCCGCCGAGCGTTGTCTGCGCGTGCTCAGCAATCCCGAGTTCGAGTTCGCCGACGGCGGCCACGGCGCCCTGGACGCGATCGCCCGCCAGCGTCCGGACGTGGTGGTCACGGATCTGCGCATGCCCGGCATGGACGGGCTGGCGCTGGTGGAGAGGCTGCACGACGACTACCCGAAGCTGCCGGTGGTGCTGACCACCTCCAAGGGGAGCGAGGAGATCGCCGTGCGGGCGCTGAAGGCCGGCGCCTCCAGCTACGTACCCAAGCGGCGTCTGAAGCGCTACCTGCCGGACACCGTCCGCCGGCTGCTGGAGGTGGCGCGGGCCACCCGGAAACGCGGCCAGGCTCTCGGCTACCTCACGCGCCGCGACACCCATTTCGAGCTGCCCAACAACCTCACCCTGGTGGTGCCGCTGGTGGCCTTCCTGCAGGGGGGGCTCAAGCGGATCGGCTTCGGCGACGAATCGCTGCGCACCCAGATCGGCATCGCCCTGATGGAAGCGCTCAACAACGCCATCATCCACGGCAACCTGGAACTGGACTCCGAGCTGCGCCGCACCGACCCGGACGAGTTCGTCAAGATGACGCACGTCCGCCGCAAGCAGCCGCCTTACTGCGACCGGCGGGTCTTCTGCAGAGCCCGGGAGACGGCCCGCCGGGTCGAGTACACCATCCGCGACGAGGGTCCCGGCTTCGACGTACGGACCCTGGCTCAGCGGCAGGCGTCCACCCTGCTGGACATCACCGGCCGCGGGGTGATGCTGATGCAGAGCTTCATGGACTCGGTCCGCTTCAACGGGAGGGGCAACGAGGTACGGATGGTGAAGGCGGCCCGCGGTTCCTGAACCGCTCGCGCCGCCGTGGCGGGTCAAATCACCCACCCGAGGTTCGAGACGAGCACCTGTGGGACGGGCATCCCCTGCCCCTCATTCCGGACAGCGGCCTGGAAGGACGGCCCACGGGCCACTGGCACCATTGTTGCTGCTCGCCAGGGCGGGAGGTCTCTCCGGAGGGAGGAAGCATGCCCGCAGCGCGACGGATCCTGATCATGGGCGCGGCCGGCCGCGATTTCCACGACTTCAACGTGGCTTTCCGCGGCGACCCCGCCGTCCGGGTGGCGGCCTTCACCGCCGCCCAGATTCCCAACATCTCCGGCCGGCGCTATCCGCCCGCCCTGGCGGGCCGGCTCTATCCGGAGGGGATCCCGATTCGTCCCGAAGCGGAGCTCGAGCGGCTGATCCGCGAAGACAGCGTGCAGGAGGTGGTGTTCTCCTACAGCGACGTCTCCCACGCGGAGGTCATGCATCGGGCCTCGCAGGCGATCGCGCTGGGTGCCGATTTCCGGCTGCTGGGGCCCTTTGCCACCATGCTCGACTCCCGCCGGCCGGTGGTGTCGGTGTGCGCGGTACGGACCGGCTGCGGCAAGAGCCAGACGGCGCGGCGGCTGGCCGAGTTCCTCCACGCGCAGGGGGTCAAGACGGTGGTGGTGCGCCACCCCATGCCGTACGGAGACCTGGAGGCCCAGCGCTGCCAGCGCTTTTCCAGCCTGGAGGACCTGGACACCCAGCACTGCACCATCGAGGAGCGGGAGGAATACGAAGGCCACATCCGGCTGGGACACGTGGTCTACGCGGGCGTCGACTACGGCGAGATCCTCGCGGCCGCCGAGCAGGAGGCCGAGGTGATCCTGTGGGACGGCGGCAACAACGACCTGCCTTTCTACCGGCCCGACCTGCACGTCGTCCTGGCGGACCCCCATCGGGCGGGCCACGAGATCGCCTACCATCCCGGCGAAGCCAACCTGCGCATGGCCGATGTCGTGCTGCTGGCCAAGTCGGGCTCGGCCAGCCCCTCCGCCCTCCTCCGGGTGCAGCGCAACGTGAGCCGGGTCAACCCCGCAGCCCGCATCGTGGAGGCGGACTCCGTCCTGCAAGTGGACGATCCGTCGCGGATCGCGGGCCGCCGGGTGCTGGTGGTGGAGGACGGCCCCACCGTCACCCACGGAGAGATGCCCCACGGCGCCGGCTACCTGGCCGCCACCCGCTGGGGTGCGTCCGAAATCGTGGACCCGCGCCCCTACGCACTGGGGTCGATCCGCGAGGCCTACTCCCGCTATCCGCACCTGGCCGCGGTCCTGCCGGCTATGGGCTACGGCCGGGAGCAGATGGCCGAGCTGAAGCGGACCATCGAGGCCGTCCCCTGCGACCTGGTCCTGATCGGCACCCCGCTGGACCTGGGCAAGCTGCTGGACATCGGCAAGCCCATGCTGCGGGTGGGCTACGAGCTGGACGAGGCATCGGCGCGCGTGCTCGAGGAAGAGGTGGCCACGCTGCTGCGAGAGGCCGTATGCAGCCCCGGGTGATTCGCCATCCGCGAGACCTTCCGGCGCGGCTGCCGGACGCCTGCCGCTCCATGCCGCCGCCCGACTCGGTACTGCTCTGCTCGCCCGAGCACTTCCGGGTGGTGGACGTCAAAAACCCGTTCATGGAGGGAAACGTCGGTGCGGTCCGTCCGGGCGAAGCCCGCCGCCAGTGGGCGCTCCTGAAGCGGGTGCTGGACGGTCTGCCGCTTCGGGTCGAGGT
>JBFGHG010000102.1:0-7891 GCA_041578395.1 Acidobacteriota bacterium | reverse complement strand
GGCATCCTGCCCGTGATTCAGTGAGAGGAGAGGGCAGAGAGCAAAACGAATCACGGTCTGGAAGGCCGTGCGAAATCAAATTCGGCGGACTCCGAACGGCCCGGACCGAGCAGGTTCGGCCACAGACAACCCTTCGCGCCCTGAAGAATTGATCGGGCAGAGTTCTGCCCGCCAGGGCCGACTATGAACACGTTGATACGCAATTCCGGTGGATGGATCGAGGTGATCTGCGGGAGCATGTTCTCCGGCAAGAGCGAGGAGCTGATCCGGCGGCTGCGGCGCGCCCAGATCGCCCGCCAGCGGGTGCAGATTTTCAAGCCGAGGCTGGACGACCGTTTCTCGGAGGGCCACATCGTCTCGCACAACGAGCTGCGCATCGAATCGGAGGCGATCCGCACTCCCAGCGAGCTGCTGGACCGGGTGGACGACCGGACCGAGGTGGTGGGGATCGACGAGGCGCAGTTCTTCGACGAGAGCCTGGTGGAGGTGTGCGAGATCCTGGCCAACCGGGGCAAGCGTCTGATCGTGGCGGGCCTGGACACCGACTACCGCCGCCAGCCCTTCGAGCCCATCCCGTCGCTGCTGGCGGTGGCCGAATACATCACCAAGGCGCTGGCCATCTGCGTCCGCTGCGGCAACCCCGCCAACTGCACCCAGCGCATCGTCTCGAGCACCGAGCGAATCCTGGTAGGCGCCTCGGACGCCTACGAAGCCCGCTGCCGCCGCTGCTACGAACCCCCCGAAGAGGAACCTCAGCCGAACGCCAAACTTGAGCAAACCCCGTCAAAACTAGCCGAACCCTCCCCAGTCTAGCTCCACCCATCGAGCCGAGGTCCGGCCGTGTGAACATTGAAAATTGAGAATTGAAAATCAATTGAGATTTGAGATTTGGCAGTTTGAGATTTCGAGCGCCCCCAGCCTCATGGGGTCTCCCCGACCTCGCCCGCGAGCGTCTCCTTGACCCGCCGCGCGAGCTTCCTCCCCAAAAACGGCACCAACTCCCGCTCGCTCGCCCTCCGGATCCTCGCCACGCTCCCGAAGTTGCGCAGCAGCCGCTTCTTCCGCTTCTCCCCGATCCCGGCGATCCCGTCCAGCTCCGAGGCGAAGTCCCGCAGCGACCGCCGCTTGCGGTGGTAGGTGACGGCGAAGCGGTGGGCCTCGTCACGGATCTCCTGCAGCAGCCGCAACCCCGGGTGGCTGCGCTGGAGGGCCACCGGCTCGTCCTGCCCCTGCACGAAGATCAGCTCCTCCCGCTTGGCCAGGCTGGCCAGCGGCGTCTCCTCGACGGCCAGCTCGGAGAGCGCCTGGTAGGCGAAGTGCAACTGGCCCTTGCCCCCGTCAATCAGCACCAGGTCGGGCATCTCGGCCCCGTCGTTCAGCACCCGGCGGTAGCGGCGGCGCACGGCCTCGTACATGGCGGCGAAATCGTCGGGTCCCTCCACGCTGCGGATCTTGAACTTGCGGTAGTCACGCCTGGACATCCGCCCCTCGCGGCAGACGACCATCGAGGCGACCGTCTCCGCCCCCTGGATGTTGGAGACGTCGAAGGCCTCGACGTGCCGCGGCAGGCGGGGCAGGTCCAGCTCCCGCTGCAGCCCCTCCAGCGCCTGCTCTTTCCCCCCCAGCACCCGGAAGCGCGTCTCGAAGGCGAGACGGGCGTTTTCTTCCACCAGCAGCAGCAGGTCGTGCTTGGGACCGCGCTGTGGGACCCGGATACGCACCTTGGCCCGGCGCCCCGACTTGCCGCTCAGCCACTGGCTGATCAGCTCCTGGTCCTCGATTCGCACCGGAAGATAGACGCGGGCCGGCACGAACCCGGAGTTGAGGTAATACTGCTGGACCGCCTCGCGCAGGAAGCCGGGCGGGTCGAAGTGTTCCAGGTCTTCCCAGTAAAACTCCCGTTTGCCGATCACTCGCCCGTTGCGGAGGGTGAACAGCTGCAGCGCCAGCTGCGGTCCCCGGCGGTGGTAGGCGAAGACGTCGACGTCGTCCAGCCCGCTCAGGAACATCTTCTGACGCTCGGCCAGCTCCCTGACCATGCGCAGCCGGTCGCGGTAGAAGGCGGCCGCTTCGAAGTGCTCGCGCCCGGCGGCGTCGGCCATCTTCTTTCCCAGGTCCGCCAGCAGCTGGTCGTTCTTCCCCTCCAGCAGCAGGATGACGTCCTGCACCGCGCGGTCGTACTCGTCCCGGCTGCACAGCCCGGCCACGCAGGGCCCCAGGCAGCGCTTGATGTGGTACTCGAGGCAGGGCCGGTCCAGTCCGCCGTCGATCTCGATGTCGCAGGTGCGCAGCAGGAAATGGCGGTTGATGATCTTGACCGTGTTGCGGGCCAGTGAGGCCGGCAGGTAGGGGCCGAAGTAGCGGGCACCGTCACTGGAGATGCGCCGGGTGAGCAGGACCCGCGGGAACGGTTCGTTGACCGTCAGCTTGATGTGCAGGAAGGCCTTGTCGTCCTTCAGCTTGACGTTGAAGACGGGCTTCTTTCGCTTGACCAGGCTGCTCTCGAGGATCAGCGCCTCCACTTCCGTGTCCGTCACCACGTAGTCCAGATCGGCGATGCGGCTCTTCATCACCTCGGTCTTGTGGTCGTGCAGGCGGCTGGATTGAAAGTAGGAGCGCACGCGGTGGCGGAGGTTCTTGGCCTTGCCGATGTACAGGACGCGGCCCCGCCCGCTCTTGAACAGGTAGACGCCCGGCTGGGTGGGGAGATTCTGGAGCCGGGCCTCCAGCTGTGCGTCCATGGGCCGGATTATAGCGCGGATCGAATCAGTCCTTGCTGGCACGGCCGCAAGGACGGTGATCCGGAATCGCAGGCAGGGATGCCTGCGCCACGTGTGCTATAACTGGTGCGGATGTCATGAACCTTCCGACGTGGTTGACGTTGACCCGCATCTTCCTGGTTCCGCCGCTGGTGGGCGTCCTGTTGACCACGCCTTCCCCCGGTCGCGAGATCTGGGGGTTCATCGTCTTCATCGCAGCGGCCGCCACCGATTACTTCGACGGCTACCTGGCCCGCCGCCGCTCGCAGGTCACGCCGCTTGGGCAGTTGCTGGACCCGCTGGCGGACAAGCTGCTGATCTCGGCCGCCTTCATCTCTCTGGTGCAGCTGCAGATCGCGCCCGCCTGGATGGTGATCATCGTGGTGGCGCGCGAGTTCGCCGTCACCGGACTGCGGGGCATCGCCTCCTCGCGCGGGTTCACCATCTCCGCCTCGCGGCTGGGCAAGTACAAGATGGTGTCGCAGGTCGCCTGCGTGAGCTGTCTGATCGTGGCGAGCCATTTCTCAGGCACGCTCGTCCATCGGGCCGGGCAGGTGTTGCTGTGGATCGTGGTCGTGCTGGCGATCATCTCCATGGTGCAGTACTTCCACCGATTTTGGGGAGTGGTCGACCCGGAGCCCAAATTGGCCCCTCCCGCCAACCCCCTCCATGAGATTCGACGACGGGCGGAAGCCGGCAAGATTGACTGATGCAGGGGGGCTCCGGCTGGTAGAGCTGGCCCGCGGGGTCATCGAGGAGGCCCTGGGAGTGGCCGCCCCGCCCTCACCCTCCCCGCTGGACGACCAGCTGCGCAGGCCGGGCGACCTGTTCGTAACCCTGCGCCGCCTGGGCCGCCTGCGAGGCTGCATCGGGACCGTCGGCCGGGAGCGGATGCTGATCGAGTCGGTGGCCGAATGCGCCCTGGGCGCCGCCTTCCGCGATCCTCGTTTCGACCCGCTCCGAGAGCCGGATCTGGCGGGTCTCGAGGTGCAGGTGTCGGTCCTGAGCCTCTTCCGGACGATCCGGGGCCCGGACGAGATCGAGATCGGAACCCACGGCCTGTACGTCGAGCAGGGGGAGGCGCACGGGCTGCTGCTGCCGCAGGTGGCGCTCGAGTTCGACCGGGACGCGGCCGGCTTCCTGCGCATGGTGTGCCGCAAGGCGGAGCTGCCGGAGGACGCCTGGCAGAGCGGCGCCCGCGTCTCCGTCTTCACCACCCGGAAGTTCCCGGGGTCCGGCGCGGCATGAGGCGCTGCCTGACGCTGGCGGAGCGGTCGGCAGGGCGGCTGGGGGAGAAGCTTCACCAGTACCGCGACCGCTGCGAGCTGATCGAAGTCCGGCTGGACTTCCTCGACGCGCCCGCTGTCCCGCCGCCTCCCGGAGGTTCGGCCGAACTGATCGCCACCTGCCGCCCCGTCCGGGAAGGGGGCCGCTTCAAGGGTGGCGAAAGGGAGCGCTTGCAGCTGCTTTCGAGGGCTGCCGCCGCGGGCTTTCACTGGGTCGACCTGGAGCTGGACGCCGAGCTGCACGCTCCTCTGCCCTCCGGTACGCGCCTGATCCGTTCTCATCACGTCTTCGGCCGCTTTCCCGATCCGGCGAAGGCCTTCCAGACCCTCGCGCAGCGCGGGGGGGACTGCCTCAAGCTGGCGGTCGACGTCCGGGAGACGGAGCAGCTGACCGCGCTGCTGGGCTTCATGGAGCAGCTGGGGCGCGGCGGCCATCCCCGGGTGGTCATCGGCATGGGAGAGCGGGCGCAGGCCTCGCGCTTCCTGGGGGAGCTGCTGGGCAACGCCTGGACCTACGTGTCGGAGGACGAATCGCCCGTGGCGCCCGGACAGTTCCCGCTGGAGGTTGTCGCGCAGCTCCCCGCCGGGAGCCCCGAGCGGCTGTACGGGGTGATGGGCCGCCCCGTGGCGCACTCGCTGTCGCCCCCGCTGCACAACGTTCTCTTCACGCGCTACGGCATCCCCGGCTGGTACCTGCCTCTCGAGCTGGACCGGCTGGAACCGTGGTTCCGCTTCCTGGAGCGGACCTCGCTCCCCTTCGCGGGCTTCTCCGTGACGCTCCCCTTCAAGACCGAAGTCCTCCCGTTTCTGGAACGGACCGATTCGCCTGTCGAGTCGGTCAACACTCTGCGCCGGGACGGCGGGAGCTGGGTCGGGTCCAACACCGACCTGCCCGCCTTTCTGGGGCCGCTGCGCAGGCGCCTCGACCTGGCCGGGAAAGAAGCGGTGGTGCTGGGTGCCGGCGGGGTGGTGCACACCGTGGTGCGGGCGCTCGAGCAGGAGGGTGCGGCCGTGACCGTCCTGGCCCGCGACCCGGCGAAAGCCGCCCGCTTCGCCGCTCGTCACGGCTGCCGGCATGGCTCCCTGGCGGAAGGCGTGCCGCCGGCCGACCTGCTGGTCAACGCCACCCCGGTGGGACAGTATCCGGAGGTGGACGAATGCCTGCTTCACAGCGGGCAGATCCAGGCGGCTTGGGTGTACGACCTGATCTACCACCCGCCCCGGACCCTGCTGCTCGAGCGGGCCGAGGAGGCGGGCAGCCGGACGATCTCCGGGCTGGAGATGTTCGTGGAGCAGGCCGCCCTGCAGTTTCAAATCTGGACGGGGGTTTGCCCGGACCGAGACTTCATGGCAGAATATCTCGCCGGGGTGCTGTCGGGAGAAAATACGACTTGAGTTTTTCCGCCATGCGGTGGATTCGACGCGCTGGCTCCGAGGTCCTCGGGGCTTTTTTCTACTTAGGACGCCCGATGCCCGAGAACCACCCCGAGCGCCGCTACGAAGGACCGGACCGCCGCAAGAAACCGACCAATCCGCTGAGTCTGTCCAGCCTCTTCGGCTCCCGCCGCACAATCCGCCGCGATTCCGACCGGCAGGTGCACTACTACGTGGACCGCTACGGGCTGGGCTCCGGTGTCATCTTCCTGGGCGCCCTGATGCTCTCCACGCTCGACGCCCTGATCACGCTGAAACTCATCGGGGCGGGGGGCAAGGAGATCAACCCGGTGATGGACTTTCTGCTGCAGTTCGGACCGACGGTCTTCCTGGCCACCAAGTACATCGTGACCGGAATCAGCCTGCTCTTCCTGATGGTCCACAAGGAGTACCGGTGGTTCGGCGGCCGGATCCGCGGCAAGAGTGTGATGGCCTTCGTGCTGCTGGCCTACGTGGTGCTGCTGATCTGGGAAATGTACCTGCTGCTGGTGCGCCTGTGAACCGGGACTCGATCCGCCTTCGGGTACCCGCCAGCACCAGCAACCTCGGATCCGGATTCGACACGGTGTCCGCCGCGCTGACCCTCTACCTCACTGTCGAAGCGACCCCGCGCCCATCGGGTGGGATCGTCTGGGCCACTCCCTGGCCCGAAGAGAAGGAGAACCTGCTCGACCGGGCGCTTCGTGAAACTCTGGCGTGCTGCTCCACATCGGTCGCGGGGCTGGAGCTGTCCATGGACAACCCCATCCCGCTGGCCCGGGGACTGGGCTCGAGCGGCGCCGCCATCGTGGCCGGCATCAAGCTGGGAGAGCGGCTGGCGGGCCGCTCGCTCAGCCGCGACGAGATCCTCCAGCTGGCCTATCCCCTGGAAGGCCACCCGGACAACCTGGCGGCCAGCCTGCTGGGCGGCTGGGTACTCTCCCGGATCGAGGACGGCCGGATTCGCTGCGAGCGGATCGATTCGCCGCTGGACTGCCGCTTCGTGCTGGCCGTGCCGGAACTCGAGATCTCCACCCGCGAGGCGCGCGAGATCCTGCCGTCCGCCTATTCCCTCGAGGACGCCGTCTTCAACCTGCAGCGCTGTGCCCTGCTGGTGCACGCGCTGCACGCGGGCCGGCCGGAACTGCTGCGCGAGGCACTGCGGGACCGGCTCCACCAGCCCTACCGGCAGCACCTGGTGCCGGGGCTGAAGGCGCTGCTCGAACGGCAGGGGCTGGACGGCCAACTCGACCCGCATCTGCTGGGAGTCGCCCTGAGCGGCTCCGGCTCCGCGGTGGTGGCGTTCACCGCCGGCCGTGAGCAGGAGATTGGAGAGTGGATGCAGCGGACCCTCGGGGAGGCGGGGGTCGAAGCCGAGCTCGAGAGCCTGGGGCTGGACCAGCATGGACCGACGGTCGAGTGACCCCGGCGCGTCGGACTCACAGGCCGTGGACCGCGAACCGCCCCTCGTGGCTGCCGTAGCGGCGATTCAGCCCGATCACCAGCATGGTCATCGCCTCCAGGGCCCGGCAGTAGCGCAGCGGTCCGGCGTCGAGCCAGCGCACTCCCTCGATTCCCTCGAGGACCGAGAGGACGAGGTCGCGCGCTTCCCCCGAGTCGTGGCAGACGAACTCGTCCCCCTCGAGGGGAGCCTCGATCCGCTCCAGCAGCGCCGCCGGGAAGGTCTTGAAGGTCGCCACCAGCGGAACGTGAGCCGGCAGCCGCGCTCGCAGGTGCTCGGCGGCGGAGCCTTCCGCGAGGTCGGTCAGGCGGGGACCTTTGCGGAAGACCAGCGGAACCGTCACGTCAACCAGGACGTGCCCCTCCCGGAACTCGGCCCGGTGCTGCTGGAGCAGGCCGGCGGCGTGCTCGAAGGGGACGGTCAGGAAGAGCAGCCGGGAGCGTTCGAAGAGGTCGGCATTGACGCATCCCGAGGCGTTCCGGGAGGCCAGGCGCCGGTTGATTTCCGCCGCCGTTCCCGCCGCCCGCTCCGCCGAGCGGGAGCCGATCACGACCTCGTGTCCAGCCGCCGCCAGCCGCAGGCCGATGCCCCGTCCTTCGCTGCCCGTGCCTCCGATCAGCCCGACCGCTTGGTTGTTCATGCGCGGATTATAGCGGCCGCCGCCCGTCAACTCTCGCCGTCCAGCAGAGAGCGTAATCGCCGGCGCAGCCCGCCTTTGCCCAGTTCCTCGATTTCCGCCGCCACCTCCAGGTCGGCCAGCAGGCGGCCGGGCCTGCCCAGCACCAGCACCCGCTCGGCCGAGCCGATGGCCTCCTCCAGCCGGTGGGTGACCAGCAGCACGGTCGTTCCCTGCCGGCGCGCCGTCTCGAAGAAGTCGCCGCGCAGCCGGGCGGCGGTCGCCTCGTCCAGCTGTCCGAAGGCCTCGTCGGCCAGCACCAGGCGCGGCTCGATCGCGAAGGCGCGGGCCAGGG
>JBFGHG010000101.1:0-7909 GCA_041578395.1 Acidobacteriota bacterium | reverse complement strand
GTGGTGACGGCGCGCAGCATGTTCGGGTCGCTGTTCGTGCACGGCGGCTGGTGGCACCTGATCGGCAACATGCTCTACCTGTGGGTCTTCGGCGACAACATCGAAGACCGGATGGGGCACCTGCGCTTCCTGCTGTTCTACCTGCTGTGCGGGATGGCGGCGGGCGTGGCCCACCAGCTGGCCAATCCCGCCAGCACCGTCCCGGCGATCGGGGCCAGCGGGGCGGTGGCGGGAGTGTTGGGCGCCTACCTGCTCTGCTATCCTTTCGCCAGAGTGTTGACGCTGATTCCGCTGTTTCTCCTGTGGCCCGTCGTCCAGCTTCCCGCGCTGGTAGTCCTGGGGGGATGGTTCTTCCTGCAGCTGCTCAACGGGGTGGCTGCCATCGGGGTGTCGGCGCAGACCGCCGGGGTGGCCTGGTGGGCGCACATCGGAGGCTTCCTGGCCGGACTCCTGCTGCTTCCGCTGTTCGATCGCCCGCAACCGCGGCGCTATTATTACGACCTGGGCGAGCCGCGGGGCGGCGGAGGGTTCCCGGCATGAGAGCCAGAAAAAGCAACTTCGGAGGCCGCCCGGCGTACAGTGCCTCGAGGAGGTGTCCAACTTGAGAATACTCGCGCTGATCCTGGCTGCGGCCACCCTGCTGGCTGCCGGCGCGTCCGGAGTGCTGCCGGACGAGACCGCCCTGGAGACCATCCGGGTGGAAGACCTCAAATCGGAGCTCTATTTCCTGGCCTCGGACGAACTGCGCGGCCGCGCCCTGCGCACGCCCTACAACGACCTGACGGCCCGCTACCTGGCGCGCCGGTTCGAGGAGATGGGGCTGCGGCCGGCGGCCGGCGAGAGCTACTTCCAGGAGTTCGAGCTGGTGGACGCCGCACTGGGAGCGCCCAACCGTTGCGTCGTGCGGCCGGCCGAGGGACGGCGGCGCGTTCTGGATCTGGAGGACGATTTCGTGCCGGCTCCCCTGTCGGCCAACGGCCGTATCCGGGCCCCGCTGGTGCTGGCGGGATTCGGCATTTCCGCCCCCGAGCTGGGACACGACGATTACCGCAGCCTGGACGTGCGCGGCAAAGTGGTCATGATCCTGGAGGACGAGCCGGGCGAGCGCGACCCCTCGAGCCGCTTCGACGGCCTGGTGGACAGCGAATACGGACGCGAGCTGCACAAACTCGCCAACGCGCAGCGGCACGGCGCCGCGGGGGTCCTGTTCGCGCCCGACCCGCTCAATCACCGCCCAGTCCCCCTATCCCGGGCGGCCTCGCGCCTCTGGCCCGAGAACCCTGCGGAAGCCCGGCCGCAGCTGCGCTCCGGGACCGAGAAGATCACCATTCCCGCCGCCTACCTCTCCCGCGAACGGGCCGAGCAGCTGGTCGGCCTGCTGGGACTCGAGCTGGAGCAGTGGCAGAAACTGGCCGAGAAGGGCCGCCGGCCGCGACGGCGCCTGCGTGAGGTCGAAGTCGAGTTGGAAGTCAATCTGACGCGGGAGGCCTTCACCGCCCGCAACGTGCTGGCCCTGATGCCGGGCGCCGATCCCCGCCTGCGGGACGAAGTGGTCGTGATCGGAGCGCATTTCGACCACGTGGGCGAAGAGGGAGACGAGGTCTTCTACGGAGCCGACGACAACGCCAGCGGCACCGTCGGTTTGCTGGAAATCGCGGAAGCCTACGGCGCCTCGAGCCTGCCGCCGCGGCGCAGCGTCCTGTTCGCAGCTTTCAACGCCGAGGAGCGCGGCCTGCTGGGGTCGTATCACTACGTGGAGCAGCCGGTCTTTCCGCTCCAGCAGACGGTGGCCATGTTCCAGATGGACATGATCGGCCGCGACGAGGAGATCCCCGAGCGCAAGGGATACCGCTTCCGGGGCCTGGAGAGCCAGTCGGCCGAGTCGAACCGCAACGCCGTCAACCTGCTGGGGTACAGCCGCAGCCGCGACCTGAAGGAGATCGCGCGCTCCGCCAACCAATCAGTGGGACTGGAGCTGCGCTTCCGCTACGACAACCACCGAATCGGCCTGCTGCGGCGCAGCGACAACTGGCCGTTTCTGGCGCGGGGGATTCCCGCCCTCTTTTTCCACACCGGCCTGCACCCGGACTACCACCGGCCCACCGACACGGCCGACAAGATCAACTTCGAGAAACTGGCCAAGGTCGTGCGCCTGGTCTACGCCTCGAGCTGGCATGCGGCCAACAGCGACGACCGGCCCCGCTTTCAGGCTTTTGGGGGAGAGCGCAGATGAGCGAACCACTGGCGCGCGAGTTCACCGAGCAGGCAGTCCGGCACCTGGAGTCCGATTTCCTGCCCAAGATCGAAGTCTGCCTCGAGCGCCTCAGCGAAGCGCACGTCTGGTGGCGGCCCAACGAGCGGTCCAACAGCGTGGGCAACCTGCTGATGCACCTGGCGGGGAACCTGCGGCAGTGGACGGTCGCAACGCTGGGCGGGGAGCGGGACGTGCGGCAGCGGGACCTGGAGTTCTCACAGCGCGAGCCGATTCCCAAAGAGGAGCTGCTGCAGCGCCTGCGCGAGACCGTGGCGGAGGCTGCGGCCGTCATCCGGAGGCTGGGCGAAAAGGAGCTGCTCGACCGCTATCACGTTCAGATCTACGCGGTGAGCGGCCTGCAGGCCGTCTTTCACGTGGTGGAGCACTTCTCCTATCACACCGGACAGATCATCCTGGTCACCAAGCAGCTGGAAAACGTCGACCTGGCTTTTTACGGCGACCTGGAGTCGAAGAAGAAACGCTTCGAGGAGACCGCTTGACGACCGCAACGGAGGGACTGGTGCCGCTGGAGGAGATCCGCGCGGCGCGCCGCCGGATTTCGCCGTACGTGGTCCGCACTCCGTCGATCCGGCTGCAGCCGTCGCCGGAGGTCCCGCCCGTCCACTACAAGCTGGAGCTGTTTCAGAAGACGGGCTCGTTCAAGGTCCGGGGAGTGTTTCACAAGCTCAGCCGTCTGTCGGACGAGGAGCGCGAGCGCGGCGTGATCACCATCTCCTCGGGAAACCACGCTCAGGCGCTGGCCTACGGGGCGGGAGTTTTCGGCGTCCCGTCGACGATCGTGATGCCGTCCTGGAGCGACCCGGGGAAGGTGCGGCGCACGCGCGAGTACGGCGGCGAGGTGCTGCTGACGGACGAGAACCTGTTGGAGACCGTGGAGCAGGTCAGGCGGGAGCTCAGGCTGACGATGGTGCACCCCTTCGACGACCTCGAGGTGATCGCCGGGGCCGGCAGCCTGGGCCTCGAGATCGTGGAGGACGTCCCAAAGCCGGACCTGGTGCTGGTGAGCATCGGTGGCGGCGGGTTGATCTCGGGGGTGGCGGCGGCCGTCAAGCAGTCGTGCCCTTCGGCGCGGGTGGTGGGGGTGGAGCCGGCGGGGGCGGACGTGATGACGCGCAGCCTGGCGGCGGGAGAGCCGGTGACTTTGGCCGAGCTGGACACCGTGGCCGACGGCCTGGCGGCGCCGTTCGCGGGGAAGCACACGCTCGAGCACGTGCGGGCGTTCGTGGACGAGGTGGTGACGGTCACGGACGCCGAGATTCTGGAGGCTCTGCGCTGGCTGCTGGAGCACTGCAAGCTGGTGACGGAGCCGGCGGCATCGGCCGCGTTTGCGCCCTTGCTCACCGGTGCGGTGGTGCCGGAGCCGGGTCAGGAGGTGGTCTGCGTGGTCTGCGGGGCGAACGTGAGTCCGGCTCGGCTGCGGGAGTTCCTGGAAGGCTGAGCCGCGGTCGGCTACGGGGGACACCTGGTATTGGCCACCCGGACGGCCTTCAGCGCATCCACGAATCCGCCGTCGCTGGCCTGCTTCAGTATGTCTTCGACCTGCGAAGGGGACAGCGAATCGCAGGCGGCCAGCACCAGCGCGGCGACGCCGGCTGCGATCGGCGCCGAGCCGGAGGTGCCGCCGAACGGCCCCGGGCTCCCCTGTACCTCCGCCGTGCAGAGCGCCTTGAACCCGTTCTGCGGAACGCACTCGACAGGGTCGACGTCGCCATTGGGAGCCCGGACGTCCCCCGGAGGCGAATATCGTTGCCAGCGCTGCCCGTCGTCTCGAACCGCTCCCACGCTCACAACGGAGTCGGTGAAGTCGTAGGCATCGTCGTCGGGGTCGTTTCCGGCCGAGTAGAGGCAGATTGCCTCGACGCCGCAGGTCTTCTCGAAGGCGAGCGTGTCGGCGGACGACCGGCTGCCGTCCAGCGTTCCGGTGAGCACTTGGGCATCGCGGTGCCGCACGGCGTAGCCGATCGCTTCGGAGCGGTGCCAGTCGGTGGTTCCCTCCACGATCAAAACCAGTTCGCAGCCGGGGCAGACCCCCAGCAGTGCATGCGGCCCGTCGGCCGCCGCCAGCGCGGACACTGCGTGACCGTGCGCCAACCGGTCTGCCCCCGGCGGTCGGCGTCCATGAAGACGACGTAGAGCACGCGAGCGTCTCCAGGAGCGGGATCCCGTCCCAGCTGGTCCGCGATTGCGCGGGGCACGATCGGAACGTAGGCGCAGATCCCCGAAAAGACGATGCGGAACGTGAACGGCATTTCACACCCCTTCTTGAACCGGACAGTGGAGTAGGAACCCCAGACTGCCCTCCACTGCAACCGCATGCGGTGTCAAGAGTCAAGTCAATCCCTTGACAAAATTTTTAGTCTCGACTAAATTTTGAATTCGGGCAGTCGAAAATCTTGGGCCTGGCACGGGAGTCCGATGATGATACGCAAGATCATGGTGGGGGTGCTGGCGGTGTGTTGTCTTCCGGCGCCGGCGATCGCCTCCGGAGAAGAGGCGACGGAGGCGCGGCTGGACGCGCTCGAGTCGCGGCTGGAGCGGCTGGAGAGGGCGCTGACGGACCTGACCCGGCTGCTGCGCGAAGGGGACGCCGAGGCGGAGGCATCACTGGAGAGCGCCCACGAGGTGGCGAAAGCGGGCCGGGAGGAACTGGCGGCGGCCCGCAACGCACAACAGCAGGACTCCACAACCGATCCACAGAGCGCCGCCTCCGCCGATCCCCCCGAGCCCCGCGTCTCCATCAACGGCTACATGGAGATGCACCTCAATCACGACAACGTCAACCCCACCACGCTCGACTTCCACCGCTTCGTCATGCTCTTCGGCTACGACTTCAGCGACCGCATCCAGTTCGTCTCGGAGGTCGAACTCGAGCACGCCCTGGTAGAAGGCGGCGTGGAAAGCGGGGAGATCGAGTTGGAGCAGGCCTACCTCAACTTCGCGATGCACCCGGCCTTCAACTTCCGGGCCGGGATGATGCTCACGCCCATCGGCATCATCAACCAGTACCACGAGCCGCCCAGCTTCAACGGGGTGGAGCGGCCGTTCGTGGACGAGGTGATCATCCCCTCCACCTGGTTCTCCAACGGGGCCGGGCTGACGGGCGACTTCGGCAAGGGCTTCCACTACAAGGCCTTCGTGATGAGCTCGCTCAACGCCAGCCTCTTTTCCGCGGCCGAAGGCTTCCGCGACGGCCGCCAGCGCGGGTTCTTCGACAACGCCCGCAACCTGGCCGCCATCGGGCGGCTGGAATACCGCGGCGTCCCCGGACTGGACCTGGGCACCAGCTACTGGTCCGGCGAGACCGGCTTCGACTTCCAGGACGTCAGCGCCCAGCTGAAGATCTTCGAGTTCGACGGCCGCTACAGCTGGAAGCGCTTCGACACCCGCGGCCAGTTCGCCATCACCGACCTGGAGGAAGCCGGGCGCATCAACGAGATCCTGCAGCGGCGCATCGGAGTCAGCCCCAACATCGCCGAGCAGACGCGCGGGTTCTACTGGGAAGGGGCGGTGCACGTGCTTCCCTCCGGGACCGTGCACGACCTCGTCCCCTTCTACCGCTACGAAAACTTCGACACCCAGTACCGGATGCCCGACGGCTTCCTGCCGCTGGAGGAGTTCGACCGCGAAGCGCACGTGGTGGGCGTGACCTATTCGCCCTATCCGGACGTGGCGCTCAAGTTCGACTACATCGTGCTCAGAAACGCCTCCAGCGTCATCGAAGCGCCCAACCAGTGGAACTTCGGGATCGGCTGGTGGTTTTGAGCGGAGGGATCACCCGAATGCTCGGACTGCTTCCCCTCACCCTCGCACTGGCCGCCGCGATCCTGCCGTTCGCTCCGGCCGAGACCCCCGAGGAGCCCGGGCAGGAAATCCGCATCGTGGCCCAGCGCTTTCACTTCACGCCCTCCAAATTGAAGGTGAAAAGCGGCGCGCGGGTGAAGTTCGCCCTGGAGAGCCGTGACACCTTCCACGGCTTTCGTCTGGAGGGCTCCGGCATCGACGTGGTGATCCCGGCGCGGGGCCGCGGAACGGTGGAAGTCGAGTGGACGGCGCCCGAGCCGGGACGCTACGAGTTCGTCTGCTCCAAGCGCTGCGGCGCCGGACATGCCGGAATGCGCGGCTCGATCATCGTGGAGTGAATCTATGCTTTCCAAGAAGACGGCGATCCTGGTCCTGGCCTCAGTGAGCCTGCTGACCCTCGGGGTCAGCGTTTCCCAGCGGGGACGCAGCTCGGGGTGGTCGCTGCGCCAGGCCGACCCGACGGCCCCCGCGCCCCGCCCGCAGCTCGACCTGACGGGCCGCCCCGTGGTGGTGGGGCAGTTCGGCGACCCGCTGCGCGAGATGACCGCCGCGGAGTTCGAGCGCTTCCGCCTCGGCCTGGACGACTTCCTCGAGGTCGAGGAGGCCGACGAGGGCCTGGGACCCGCCTTCAACGGGCTCTCCTGCGCCCAGTGCCACTCGGTCCCCGCCATCGGCGGCAGCTCCACCGTTACCGAGATCCGGGCCGGCATCCTCCACGAGGACGGCTCTTTCGAAGAACTGCCGGGCGGGACGGTCTTCCAGATGTTCTCGATCCCGACGCATGCCTCCCAGGCGGTGATCCCGCCCGAGGCCAACGTGATCGCCCACCGCAAGGCCTTGCAGCTGTTCGGGCTGGGTCTGGTGGAAGCCGTGCCTGACGAGGTCTTCCTCTCGCTGGAAGACCCCGACGACCGGGACGGGGACGGGATCAGCGGGCGGGCCGCCCGGGTGGTGGACGTCGACTCGGGCGAGCTGCGCGTGGGCCGCTTCGGCTGGAAGGCGCAGCAAGCCACCCTGCTCACTTTCGGGGCGGAGGCCTACCGGGACGAGATGGGGATCACCAACGCCCTGTTCCCCGAGGAGGCCTGCCCCGGCGGCAACCGGGAGGCGGTCGACCTGGACGACCTGGTGGCCGACCCGGAGGACGGCCCCGACCGGCTCACGGGGCTGCGGGGAATCGACAACTTCGAGTCCTTCATGCGCTTTTTGGGGGCGCCGCCGCGCGGCCCCGTCACGGAAGCGGCCGCCCGGGGGGAGCAGGTGTTCTCCCGGATCGGCTGCGACTCCTGCCATCTCCCCTCTCTGCAGACCGGGCCCGACCGCTCGGCGGCGCTGGACCAGCGCGTTTTTCACCCCTACGGCGACTTCCTGTTGCACGACATCGGGACGGGCGACGGCATCCAGCAGGCGGACGCCTCCCCCTTCGAGATTCGGACACCGCCGCTTTGGGGAGTCCGGGTGCGGGCGCCGTTTCTGCACGACGGCCGGGCGCCGACGCTGGAGAGCGCCATCGGGCAGCACGACGGCGAAGCACGCGCCAGCCGCCTGAGGTTCGAGAGTCTGCCGCTGGAGGAGAAGCAGGCGCTGCTGGCGTTTTTGCGGTCCCTGTAGCCGATCGCTGAGTCGACGCCTTCCTCGGCGTCGAAGATCAGGGACAGACCACGCTGCCCGGAAAGCCGTCGCCGATGGCCGTCTGGCAACACGCGTCTTTGCTGTAGAGCCAGGCGCACGACTGGCCCTGGTTGACCTGGTTGCAGCGGCCGTCGAGGTCGGCGCCCGGGCCCATTGTCTCGATCGACGCGCAGTCGTGGGACATCGGGCCGGTGTAGACGC
>JBFGHG010000100.1:0-7910 GCA_041578395.1 Acidobacteriota bacterium | reverse complement strand
CCTGAGCCCCCACCCGGGCCGCCGTCGCCGTGGCGTAGACCTCCTGGTCCACCAGCACGCCGCCGGGGCTGGAGTCCAGCATGCGGCGGCGCTGCAGCCGGCGGTCGACCCAGTCCTCCACCCGGCGGCGCGCCCGACCGGGGAGCGGAAAACGGCCCGAGAAGACGCCCGCCACCCAGCGCGCCTGCAGCTCGGCCAGCGAGGGAATCGACCCCAGCACCGGACGCACGTAGCCCACGAAGGCCAGGGTGGGGTCGTCGACCGCGAAGACGAGCTTGTAGAGCGTCCGGGGGGCGTTCCGTAGAAACTCCCAGCCGGGCTCGTAGCCGGTGGCCAGGATGATGCGGGAGACATCCGCGGGTTCGTCGCAGCCTTGGAACCAGACCCGCCGCCCTTCGATTCTCACCGGCGCGCGGCGCGGCTGCACCCGTCCCCGGTAGACCTCCAGGACCCCTTCCCGGCTCTTGTTGAGGAACTGGTGCAGGTAGGGCGCCCGCGGATGCCAGGCGGGGATGCCGTGGCCGCCGCGTCCCCAGGCCAGGTGAATGAAGGGGGCGATGACGAAGCGCCGGATCAGGTGCTCCAGGTTGCCGAAGCGCCCCAGCAGCGCCCGCAGGCCGGTGGCGGTGAAGTGGTCGGCGGCGTAGGGGCCGATGTTGCGGTCGGCGAACCACTGCCCCCGGCGGCTCGCCCAGTACACCCGGGCGCCGTGACGCGCGCATTCGGCGGCAATGTCGGCGGCGCTCTCCCCGGCTCCCACGATCAGCACCGCCTCCCCGCGGGCCAGCCCGGACGAGCACTTGTACCGGCCCGCCTCGAGGACCTCCCCGGCGAAGTTGCGGTAGAGGGGGTGGCTGGCAGGGTCGTGGCGCGGTTTGCGGTGGGGCCCGGCACAGACGCACAACGCGTCGAAGGCGCGCTGCAGCCGCTCCCCGGAGGGAGTCTCGAAGCCGACGATCCAGCGCCGGCCGCGCCGGACCACCTTGCGGACCCGCCGGCCCGTCTCGAGGTGCGGCCCCAGGCCGAAGCGGCGCGCGTACTGCTCGAGGTAGTCCAGCACCTGCGCGTGCTCCGGGAAGTCGGGGACCTCGGCGGGCATGGGGAAGTCCGAGGCGTGCAGGAAGTGCTTGGAGGAGGTCGCCCGCGTCGAGCGCGCCACTCCTCCCGCCTCCTCGCGAAAGCGCCACACTCCCCCCGGCGAATCGGCCGCTTCGAAGCAGGTCACCTGCAGGCCGCTCTCTTTCAACCACCGGGTGGCATACAGGCCCGCCCAGCCGGCTCCCACCACCGCCACCGTGCGCACCCGCCGCACGTATTCCGGGGCGGCCCGGCGCCGCTCCCACTCGAGCGCCAGCTGGGCCGGCAGGATCAGGCAGAGAGCAGCGGCGCCGACTTGCAGGGGAGTCTCGACGCCCCACAGCCGGGTCAGCCAGAGGCCGGCCGCCAGGTATCCCCACCAGAAGGGCCCGAAAGCGGCCAGGACCCCCAATGCCCCCCGCCGCTGAATCTCGAGCGGCAGCGCGTAGATGACCAGCAGCCGGTAGTGCAGCAGCAGGGCGTCGTAGGCCAGGAAGAACAGGGCGAACGCCGCGGCGGCCCACAGCGGAGCAGGCGCCAGCCCGAGGCAGCAGGCCCAGACCGCCCCGTGCAGCACGGCGATGGTGGGCGGGCAGGCGTCGCGGTCCATGAAATCCTTGAAGGCCCAGGACCGGGTGTTCTTGCGCCGGATGTTGACGGCCGGCACGATCAGACCCCACAGAAACGCCACCCAGAAATCCGGCCCCACCCAGCCGCGCTCCAGGCAGACGGCCGCCAGCGCCAGCGGCAGCGCGTAGATCAGCTGGGTCCGGGGCAGGTAGTTCCAGGTCGGATCGAACTCACGCGACATTGACACCTCGGCTTTTCCGAAAGAAACGCCAGTACACGGGAAACCGAACCTCCGCGCCCTTCTTCTATAATGCATCGGTACGGTGCCTGGCTCCAGTCGAACCGGTGGATCCGGAGGAGTGGATGGTGAAAGAGGAGAGCGGCGCGGACGGCGACCGCCACGAAGGAAACGACCAGGGGAGCGTGCTGGTCCTGCAGGACGGCGCCACGGGCGACGCCACGCGCCTGGCCGACCTGATGGAAGAGCAGCGCCGGATCGCTGCCGACCCCGCCCGCAACCTGCAGCAGCGACTGGAGGCCTTTCAGGAGATCCTCGACTCCCAGGTGGGAGACACCAACCAGGTGCGGGCCCGCAACGTCGAACGCCACGTGAGCCTGCGCCAGATCTACCTGAAGTTCGAAGGAGGCAACCCCACCGGTACGCAGAAGGACCGCATCGCCTTCGCCCAGGCGATGGATGCCCTGCGGCGCGGCTTCGACACGGTGACGGTGGCCACCTGCGGCAACTACGGCGTGGCGGTGGCCCTGGCCTGCCGGCTGGCCGGACTGCGCTGCGTCATCCACATCCCGGAGTCCTACCGGACGCGGCGCATCAACGAGATGACGGAACTGGGGGCCGAGATCGTGCGCGCCGGCCGCGACTACGAAACCGCCGTGGAGATCTCGCGGGAGTGGGCCGCTCAGCGCGAGCTGTACGACGCCAACCCGGGCGGGGCCAACACGGGGCTGCAGCTGCGGACCTACGGCGAGATCGCCGGCGAGATCTACGACGAGCTGCGCGACGCCCCCGCCGTGGTGGCCGCCCCGGTCTCCAACGGCACCACCCTGGCGGGCCTCTACCAGGGATTCCTGAGCCTCTACCGGCGCGGCAAGACCTCGCGCATGCCGCGCATGGTGGCCGGCTCCTCCTACCGCAAGAACCCCATCGTCAACTCCTTCCTCACGGGGAGTGCCGAATGCGTCGACCTGGAGCCCCACCGGATCCGCGAGACGAGCATCAACGAGCCGCTCATCAACTGGCACTCCAGCGAGGGCAACCAGGCGCTGGAGGCCATCCGCCAGACCGGGGGCTGGGCCGCCAACGCCAGTGACCGGGAGATGTCCTCCTTCTCGCGGCTGCTGCGGGATCAGGAGGGGCTGCACGTGCTGCCCGCCTCGGCGGCCGGCCTGATCGCGCTGATCGACCGCCACCGGCGCCAGCAGCTGCCCAACGACCGCTACGTGGCGATTCTCACCGGGAGGAGGGCATGAGCTTCGAACCGGACGGCAACGCCATCGTCTACTGTCAGGGCCATTTCAACACCCCCAACGGCAAGACCGCCCACGGGCTGGTCCGCTTCACCCGCCGCTACCGGGTGCTCTCGGTGGTGGACCGCCGCTGGGAGGGGCACGACGCCGGGGAGGTCCTGGACGGCAAGCCCAATGGGATCCCGCTGGTGGCTTCGCTCGAGGAGGCGCTCGAGCGGGCCCGCCAGGGAAACCTCGCCCCCAGCCATTTCGTGGTCGGCCTGGCTCCCGACGGCGGCCGGCTGCCGCTGTCGGCGCGGGCCGACGTCCGCAAGGCCGTGGAGGCGCGGCTGCACGTCGACTCCGGCCTGCACGACTTCCTCTCCCAAGACCCGCAGATTTCCTCCGCCGCCCGCATGGCCGGCGTGCGCATCCGCGACGTGCGCAAGCCTCCTCCCCTGAAGCAGCTGCACTTCTTCAGCTCCAAGATCGAAGAGGTCGACTGCCTGAAGGTCGCGCTGCTGGGCACCGACTCGGCCGTCGGCAAGCGGACCACCGCCTGGCTGCTGGTGCAGGGCCTGGAAGCCGCCGGCTGCCCCGCCCAGCTGGTGGGCACGGGCCAGACGGCCTGGATGCAGGGCGCCCGTTACAGCATCATCCTCGATTCGCTGATCAATGACTTCGTCTCCGGCGAGATCGAACACGCCGTCTGGAGCTGCTGGAAGGAGACACGCCCGGAGGTGATCGTGCTGGAGGGCCAGGGGAGCCTGATGAACCCGGCCTATCCGGGCGGTTTCGAGCTGCTGGCCGCAGGGCGGCCCGACCTGGTGGTGCTGCAGCACGCCCCGGCGCGCCAGGAGTACGACGGATTTCCCGGCTACCCGCTGCACCCGCTGGAGCACCAGATCCGCGCAATCGAGACGGTCTCGGGCAAGCCGGTGGCGGCCGTCACCATCAATCACGAAAACCTCTCGGACGAGGAGATTCCCGGCGCCTGCGCCCGGGTCACCGAGGAGACCGGCCTGCCGGCCTTCGACGTCCTGCGGGACGGAGCAGACGGGCTGGTGCGGGTGGTCCGGGAGTTTCAGGCCAACACCGGCGGACCTTCTCGACCATGAAGCAAGAACCCAAACCCACACTCGAACGGGACACTCCGCTGAGCAGCTTGCGGGTCATCGACCGGCTGGAGGTGGGGCCGGTCCGTCTGGAAGCGGACCGGCTGGCCATGCCCTACCGGGTCGAGCAGGACGGCAGCGTTCAGGAAACGGAGCTGGCCTACCGCTGGCAAGAACAGGTGTTCGACCCCGCCGAACCGGCTTCGCTGGGACTGGCGTCGATGATCGGCGCCCAGGTGGCGCTCAACTACACCCTGTTTTGCGGCGAGATCGTCTTTCGCGGCCCATTCGACGAGCACGACCGGCGCTTTCTGGAACGAATGGGCGAAAACACCGCGCGGGAGATCTACGTCAACAAGGTGCTGGCAGAGAATCCCTTCCTGACGGGCGCGGCGGCACGGGTGGCCGTCTCCAAACAGGAGCGCTACGGGCAGGCCCGGCTGTCGTTTCCCGACCCGCCGGGACAGAGCGCGGCCTGGTCGAGCGACCCGGTGAAGTCCTGCGTGTTGAGCAGCGGAGGCCAGGACAGCCTGGCCAGCTTCGGGCTGCTCCAGGAAATCGGCGCCGAGGTGCACCCCATCTTCGGCAACGAGTCGGGCCGCCACTGGTTCACCGCCTTGAACGCCTACCGGCATTTTCAGGCCCAGGTGCCCCACAGCGGCCGGGTCTGGATGAACTCCGACCGGGTCTTCGCCTGGATGCTGCGGCGGCTGCCGTTCGTACGCCCCGATTTCGCCGACGTCCGCGCCGACATCTACCCCATTCGCCTCTGGACGGTGGCGGTCTTCCTGTTCGGCGTGCTGCCCTTGATGCGTCAGCGGGGCCTGGGAAACCTGGTGATCGGGGACGAGTACGACAGCTCCGAGCGCGCCACCACTCACGGCATTCCTCATTACGCGGGCCTCTACGACCAGAGCCACTACTTCGATCGGGCGCTGACCCGCTATTTTCACGCCAAGGGCTGGAACGTCCGCCAGTTCTCGATCCTGAGGCCGCTCTCGGAACTGCTGATCCAGAAAGTCCTGGTCGAACGATATCCCGGCCTGCAGGTGCATCAGGTCTCCTGCCACGCGGCCCACAAGGAGGGAGAGCGGGTCTATCCCTGCGGCAAGTGCGAGAAGTGCCGCCGCATCGTCACCATGCTGACGGCGCTGGGTGCCGACCCGGCCCGCTGCGGCTACCGGCCCGAAAAGGTGGACGATGTGCTGCGGGCTTTCGTCCAGCGGGGCCTGCACCAGGAATCGGCGAGCGTGGAGCACCTGACCTGGCTGCTGTCGCAACAGGGCCTGGTCGACGTCGCGCCCCCGGCGCGGCCCCGGCCCGAGGTCCTGCACCTGCGCTTCGACCGCATCCGATCGCGGCTCGAGAACCTTCCCCGCCAGCTGCGCCGTCCCCTCTACTCGATCTACCTCGAGCACGCCGAGGGGGCGCTGCTGCGGCGGGGGCGCTCCTGGGTCCCCTTCGACCCCCTCTCGGCGGAGTCCCTGGGACAGCCCTACACCTTCGAGAGCCGGCAACGGGCCCAAAGCGGCGAGCGGGACCGGCTCGAAGGCCCGGAGGACGATTCGCGGGCCCACATCCTGGCGGAGATGACCTGGCCGGAGGCGAAGCGCCGCTTCGAGGAGGTGGACATCGCCCTGCTGCCCGTCGGAGCCATCGAGCAGCACGGCCCGCACCTGCCGCTGGACACTGATTCGTTCGACGCCGATCACCTGGCCCGGGAAGTGGCCCGCCACTGCAGCGACCCCAGACCCCTGGTCTTGCCGCTGGTTCCCTACGGCGTCTCCTACCATCACAACGACTTCAGCGGCACCTTCAGCCTCACCAACGAGACGATGGCCCGCCTGATCTACGAGATCGGGATGAGCGCGGCCCGCAACGGAGTCAAGAAGCTGGTCATGATCAACGGCCACGGGGGCAACGCCGCCAGCCTGAACTTCGCGGCCCAGATGATCAACCGCGACGCCCACGTCTTCGTCTGCGTGGACAGCGGCGAGACCAGCGACGTGGACGTCTACGCCATGACCGAGACCCCCAACGACGTGCACGCCGGCGAGATCGAGACCAGCACGACGCTGGCGCTGCGGCCGGAGCTGGTCGACATGGATCAGGCCCGCGCCAGCATCCCGCGCTTCTCCAGCCGCTACCTGGACTTCACCTCCAAGCGGGCGGTCTCCTGGTACGCCTATACCGAGCGCATCTCTCCGAGTGGCGTGATGGGCGATCCGACCAAGGCCACCGCCGAGAAGGGGCGGCGCATCTGGGAACTGATGATCGATCACCTGGTGCGCTTCGTCGAGGAGCTGAAGGACCTGACGCTGGAGGAGATCTACCAGCGCCGGTATTGAGGGAGTGGCACGGGCATCCTGCCCGCGGTCCGGCCGGAGAAAGGATTGGGACCGACCGATGGAAATCGTGCGGGTGGAAGCCCAGGTCGTGGAAATGCGGCTGCGGGAGCCGTACACCGTCGCCTACGAGACCTACCACAGCGCCGCCAACGTCTTTCTGCAGATCGAGACCAGCACCGGCCTGATCGGACTCGGCTGCGCCGCGCCCGACGAGCACGTCACCGGGGAGACGGTGCTCGAGGTCCTGCGGGTGGTGCGGGAGGACGTGCCGGAGATCCTGCTGGGTGCCGACCCGCTGCGCCGCGATTTCCTGCTCAGGGGGCTGGAGCCGGAGCTGAAGGGCATTCCTTCGGCCTCGGCGGCCGTCGACATGGCTTTGTGCGACCTGCTGGGAAAAGTCGCCGGTTTGCCCGTCTGGAAGGTCCTGGGAGGCTTCCGCACCCGCATTCGCACCAGCGTCACCATCGGCATCCTCCCCCTGGAGGAGACGCTCGAAAAGGCGCGCCGCCACCTGGCGGAAGGCTTCACCTCGCTGAAGCTCAAAGGGGGGCGCAGCGTCGAGGAAGACGTGGAGAAGCTCTTGAAGGTGCGGGAGATGGCGGGGCCGGGCGTCGAACTGCGCTTCGACGCCAACCAGGGCTACACGGTGGAGCAGTCGATCCATTTCGTCAACGCCAGCCGCGCCGCCCGCCTGGAGCTGATCGAACAGCCCACCGCCCAGGGCCAGCCCGACCTGCTGGGGCGCGTCTCCTCGAGCGTCCACCTGCCGGTGATGGCCGACGAGAGCCTGCTGAGCCTGCGCGACGCCTACCGCCTGGCCAAGAACGAGCTGGCCGACATGGTCAACATCAAGCTGATGAAGGTGGGGGGCATCTCCGTGGCCCTGCAGATCGACGCCGTGGCCCAGGCGGCGGGGCTCGAGACGATGGTCGGATGCATGGACGAAGCGGCGCTGTCGATCGCTGCCGGACTGCATTTCTCGCTGGCCCGCCCCAACGTGTCGTACGCGGACCTGGACGGGCACCTCGACCTGGAGGGAGATCCCACGAATGGTGCGGTCGTGCTGCGCGATGGGTTTCTCTACCCGGTCGACGCGCCCGGGTTCGGGGCGGAATTGAAACTCTGACGGAAGGAGAGCCATGCGCTGGATCGTCTCCTCGATCGTTCTCCTGCTCTCGTCCGCCTGCGGCCCACTCCTCCGCAGCCAGGAGTCGGGAGAGGCGGGCCTCGAGGCCGGCCTGGACCGGGCGGTGGGTGAATTCCTCGTGCGCCATGAAGTCCCGGGTGCGGCGGTCGGAATCGTCCGTGACGGCGAGCTGATCTTCGCCCGGGG